>JBPCPB010000258.1:0-2528 GCA_050999735.1 Thermomicrobiales bacterium
GGCTGGTCCCGGTACTGGCAAGCAAACTCGGCTCACCCTTCCCGCCGCCAATAGACAGAATGGCTCAGAATCCACCGCTCGTTTTCCTTGCTATCGCTACCTTCTCCGCGTTATGTCCGGATGTCAGGTTTGTGAGGGAAATGACTTCGACTCAATACGATTACCGTTTGCCCCGCCTCATTGCTCATTGCTCGCTTCAGGCGAGGACGCCCGCCGCGTATTGCGTGCCGATCGGGTCGTGCTCCGCCCAGCGGGTGGCGCGGAAGGGATGAAGCGCCGGGGCCGCTGCCGGGCCACCGGTGATCAATTTCGCCATCAGCGCGCCGAAGATCGGTGAGAGTTTGAAGCCATGACCACTGAAACCGACGGCACAGTAATAGCCCGCGATTCCCGGCACGGCATCGAGCACAGGATGATTGTCCGCGCTGCCGTCATACATCCCTGCCCAGCCGCCTTGCGCGACCGACCGGGCGAGCGCGGGCATCCGGTACGCGCCCTCTGCCTGGAAGCGCTCAATCTCGGCGCGCGTGACGCCCTGATTGTAGGTCTCCGGATCGGCGTAAATGGTGTCGTCCTCCCCGGCAATCGAGCCGCAGAGCGTCACGTCTCCGGCGTGCGGGAGAAGGTAGGCGTTGCGATGCATGTCGAGGACGACGGCATGCGGCGCGCGGGCATCGTCGGGGCGGCGAAGGGCGGCCATCGGATGACGACTCGGCACGATCGGGAGGTCGAGACCGACCTGCCGCAGCAGCACGACTCCCCAGATGTTCCCGGCGTTGACGACCACCGGCGCGGCGATCTCCCCGGCGCTCGTTCGCACGCCGCGCACGCGGTCGCCATCGCGCAGCACATCGAGCACTTCGACGCCCTCGCGGATCGTCACCCCGGCGGCACCGGCGGCATTGGCATAGGCATGGACGGTTGCGACGGGATCAGCATAGCCCGCCGTCGGTTCCCAGCAGCCGAGGGCGATGTCGTCCGTCCGCAGGCGCGGGTCGAGGGCACGGATCTCGTCCGGCGTGACGATTTTCGTGTCAATGCCGATGCCCTGCTGCATCGCGACATTCGCCTGCAGCCCGGCGGTGTCCGCCTCGCTGACGGTGATGAGCACACCCGACTCGGTGAAGCGTGGATCGCCTCCGCCGATCCGATCAGCCCATTCCCGGAAGATCTGGAGGCTGTCGCGCGCCATCGCGGCGGTGAAGTCGTTCGAGTAGTGCTGGCGGACAATCGCGCCGCTCTGCCCCGTCGTCCCCGCGCAGAGGTGCGCGCGTTCGACGAGCAGCACGTCGCGCACGCCCTCCCGCGCGAGATGCAGCGCGATGCTCGTCCCGATGCACCCGCCGCCGATCACCACCACGCCCGCCGTCTCCGCCATCCCGTGCCCTCCTTTTCGAGAGATAGTGAACCACCGAGACACCAAGAACACGAAGGGAGACGAGAGACCCGTCATGGCATTTGGCTTGCCATTCGTACGGGCGATTCGCGAATCGCCCTCCCCGGGTCGTCCGTATCTCTCTCTTCGCGCTCAGCCATCGCGAGAGGGCGATTCACGAATCGCCCGTACGCAGTATGCAGAAGTAACTCGCCCTCAGTCCTTGACTCTCGTTACGGCGTTGTTGGGGTCGCGCCGAAGAGGGTTGTGCCAGGGCGGAGATACGGAATCAATGCGTCGTCGTTCACTTCCAATCCGATGCCCGGTTTGTCGGTCAGGGCGACGTGGCCGTTTTGGATGACGGGCTGATCGCCCGTCGCGAAGTCGTCCCAGCCCTCGTAATCTACCCAGTGCCACTCCATGACGAGGAAGTTGGGGATCGTCGCGCAGACATGGGCGGAGGCCATCGTGCCGAGTGGGCCGCAGACGTTGTGTGGGGCGAACTGGATGTAATAGACCTCCGCCATGTTGGCGGTCTTGCGGCACTCCGAGAGGCCGCCGCACTTCGGGATGTCCGGCATGATCGTATCCACCGCCTGCTGCTCGATCAGGTCGCGGAAGCCCCAGCGCAAGTAGAGATTCTCGCCCGCACAGAGCGGCACGGGAGAGTGCAGTTTCACCTCGCGCATCGCCGCGACATTCTCCGGCGGCACCGGCTCCTCCAGCCAGAGCAACTTGAATGGCTCCATCGCCTTCGCGACGCGGATGCCGCTCGCTGTGTCGTACCGCCCGTGCATATCAATCGCCAGGTCAATTGACGGGCCGACCGCCTCGCGCACCGCCGCGACGCGGTCGGTCATCCATTCCACTTCGGGGCCGGAGGCATTCCAATTCCACCGGTCGTTGCGAAAGCCGTGGCTCCGCTCGTCCACGTCGAACTTGATCGCGTCGAAGCCGAGGGCGACGACTTCCTTTGCCCGCTGCGCGTACGAGGCGGGGGAGAAATCCTTGCCCGCGTGGCTGTCACAGTAGAGGCGAACGGTGTCGCGGAACTTGCCGCCGAGCAGTTGATAGACCGGCACGCCGAGAATCTTTCCGGCGAGATCCCAGAGGGCGATCTCAATGCCCGTCATCGCGGTGACGGTCGCGCCGG
>JBPCPB010000266.1:0-10199 GCA_050999735.1 Thermomicrobiales bacterium
GATCAACCCCTTTGTCGCCCCGAAGACGCCGCCGCGCGGCCCAATATCTTCGCCAAGTAGAAAGAGGCGCGGATCGCGCGCCATCTCCTCGGCGAGCGCCTGATTGATCGCCTCGATCATCGTCACGCCGCTGCGGGTATCGGCGCCGGTGATCCCCGTCGGAGGCGAGAAAAGGCCGTGGGCGACGGGGCCGTGTTCGTCGTGATCGGGATGCTCTTCGGTCGCCGCCATGCGATTCGGCGCGGCGGCGACCTCGGTAATCTCCTGCTCAACAGTGGGTCGGGTCGAGACGGCCATCAGATTCCCTCCTCGACGAGTGCATAGACGCGGTCCGCGACGGTCGCGGGGTCGGGATCGGGCGCGGCCTGCGCCGCCGCGACCGCCGCCGCGATCTCTTCACGAATGCGGGTGCGGCGGCGGGCAATCTCCTCCTCGGAGAGGAGGCCACGCGACTGCATGTACTCGATGATCCGTTTGAGCGGTTCGCCTTCCTCGGCCTGCCGCACTTCCTCGCGCGTGCGATAGGTCATGTCATTGTCGTCCGACGTATGCGGCAGGAGGCGATACATCTTCGCCTCGATCAGCGTCGGTCCCTCGCCACGGACGCCGCGCGCCCGCGCATCCCGCACGGCGGCATAGGTGGCGAAGGGATCGGTGCCATCCACGATCACGCCGGGGAAGCCGAAGGCCGCCGCGCGATCCGCCACATTCGGCACAGGAGACTGCTTGGACATCGGCACGGAGATCGCGTAGCCGTTGTTCTCGCAGAGGAAGATGACGGGCAGTGTGTGCAGGGCGGCGAGCGAGCACGCCTCGTAGAAATCGCCCTTGCTGCTCGTCCCCTCGCCGAAGCAGGTCAACGTCACGGCATCCGTGACGCCTTGCAGCCGCATCGCATAGGCGCCGCCGACCGCGTGCGGTATCTGCGTGCCGAGCGGTGCGGAAATCGAGGCGATATGCCGCGCCTGCGAGCCGAAGTGGTGCGTCATCTGCCGCCCGCCGCTGATGATGTCTGTTCCCTTGGCGAAGTACATCAGGAAGAGTTCGTCCACATTGAAGCCGAACCAGAGGGCGAGACCGAGATCGCGATAGTGCGGGAAGAGCCAGTCCTTTTTCGGGTCGAGCGCCCATGCTGCGCCGATCTGCGCCGCCTCCTGCCCCCGGCAGGGCACAACAAAGGGCACCTTGCCTTGTCGGTTCAGCGCCCACATCCGCTCGTCAATTTCGCGCGTGCGAAGCATCAGGTCAAAAATCTGAATCGCATCTTCATCGCTGAGTCCGACCGTGCGATGATCGGTCAGCGGTGCGATGGCAGTGAGGGTGGCCATGCGCCTTGCTCCTTTGCCGATACGAGAGGTCATGCGTACATGCGCATAGTACCATACGGTGAACTCGATTGCAGCAGTGGGGTCGTGAGTGTGGCACTGGACTGCTGTACGTACTTTACGATGATCGTTCATCGCAGGTTGCGTGCCGGGTGTCTGCTGCATCGGTAGTGGCTCTGTATGCGACACCAGATGTATCCAAGCGTGCCCGGCGACTGGTCTCACTGGTCGCCTGCGCGCTCCAAGCCCACCAGATACCGCACTGCCTCGTTGACCAACTCGTCGAGAGGCGGCCAGGGGAATCGGGGGCGACTGATCCGCAACGCAACCAGCCCATGCTCCGCCGCCCACACCAGGACGGCGAGCCGGAACGGATCGTCATGGGGGCGCGCCACTCCCGCTTCCAGACACCGCTCGATCGCTCGCACCAGCGCCTCGAATGCTTGCCGCCCGGGGAGGTGCGTGAAATCTTCGACTCTGACCGGCGTCAGATCGACCTGGAACATCACCTGGTAGTGGCTGGGGTGCGCTAAGGCGAAATGGCAATAGGCCAGACAGCGGGCCAACAGCGCCTCAGCGGGATCAACGATCCCCCGTTCGGCGGTATTCTGGGCCGCGAACATCTCGGCGAAGCGGCGCTCGGCGACGGCCGCAGCCAGTTGCTCGACATCGGAGAAGTGCGGGTACACGGAGGTGGCGACGATGCCAACCTGCTTCGCCACTCCCCGCAGCGAGAGCTGTTTGGCGTCCCCTGACTCGGCCAGCAAGGCGCTGGCTGCCTCGATAATCTCATCGCGCAGTCGCGCACCCTGTCCCCGCGGGTTGCGGCGACGTGGGACGGTCGTGCTTCCCGGGCTGCTGGGAGCATTGCTCATTGACCACAATCCTCCGTAGAAGTCGTCTCCATCGCCTTGACAATATAGCACAACGGGTGTTATGCTACAAACGTAGCGATACAAGCGCATCTATAGGCCGCAACCAGAAGGTGAGCAGCATCGGAGGAACGATGAACACGACCAATCACAGCCACATAGCACCGACGGAGCCAACGCGCGGCGGAAGAGCATCTATACGCACTGATACGCCGGTAACGGGGCAGGCAGCCGCCAGCCCCACGCGCCGTTCGGTCATGGTCCCCTGGTTCATCGTGATCGTCGTCGTCCTCGGCGCGCTGCTCAACGCGATGGTCGGCATACTCAGCCTCTTCGCTCCCGCGACCCTCCTGGCGAGCCTCGGACAGAGTGGTGAGCATCTGACCGCCGGTACGCGCCTATTCGCCGCCTACACGGGCGCCAGGGAGATCCCCGTCGCCGTACTGCTGGTGGTGTTGCTGGTCATGCGGTCGCGGCTGCTGCCTGCCCTGATGGTGCTGTCAGCGTCCGTCTACGCCCTGGATGGCTTGGACGCCCTTGCCTCGGGCGATGGCCCCAGGATCGCGGGGTCCTTCGTGTTCGCGATCGCCTTCCTGTCGGCCGCGCTCTGGCTGTTCAAGCAGCCGCGCGAGCGTGAGGCAGCATAACCCTTCCTTTCGCTGCCCGTCTCCGCAACGAACTGGCTTCCCGGGAAAGACTCCAGCGCAATGGTGAGCCGCATGCAGTCGTCCCTCTGCTCGGCTGCGGTCTGGTCGGGCCGGTACTCTCTTTCAAACTGAGCCACTACCGCTGAGTCTTCCGCGACGCGGGTGAACGACTCCATTGAACAAGGTGTAGTACGCTTCCGTTGTAGCGAAGGATACGCATAGACGGAGGGGTATCTGTCATGGGAGCGCTTGGATGACATCGTCGCCACATCGCCTGTCGCTCGAACGCATCGAGCAGGCCGCGCGCATCATTGACCCAATCTTCTTGCACTCGCCACAGTTCGTGTGCGAACCCCTCAGTGATGAACTGGGTGTGCGGCTGATGCTCAAGATCGAGACGCTCAACCCGCTCCGCTCGTTCAAAGGGCGCGGCGCGGACTATTGCGTCTCTCAACTCCCCGCCGACGCGCGCCTCGTCTGTGCCAGTGCGGGCAATTTCGGCCAGGCGATGGCGTATGCCTGCCGCAAACGCGGTCTCGCGCTGACGGTCTACGCGAGCGTCAACGCGAACACATTCAAGGTCGAACGGATGCGCGCGCTCGGCGCGAACGTCGTGCTGCACGGTGAGGATTTTGATGCCGCCAAGATCGAAGCCAGGCGTTTCGCGTCGCAAATCGGCGCGCGCATGATCGAGGACAGCCTCGATCCCGCCACCGGGGAAGGGGCAGGCACCATCGGGCTTGAACTCCTCGCCTTCCCCGAGCGGTTGGAAACGCTGCTCGTGCCGCTCGGCAACGGCGCGATGCTCGCGGGGATCGCCAGAGTGATCAAGGCCCGCAGCCCGGAGACACGGGTGATTGCCGTGCAGTCCACCGGAGCGCCCGCGATGGTCGAATCGTGGCGGGCCGGTCGAATCATCGTCCATGAACGGATGGACACTATTGCCGACGGCATCGGCGTGCGCGTGCCGGTGCCGGAAGCGCTCGCGGATCTGCGCGGTCTCGTGGACGCTGCGCTCCTCGTGCGTGACGAGACGATCATCGCGGGGATGCGCCTGCTCCACCGCCATGCCGGGGTGGTCGTGGAACCGTCCGGCGCAGTCGGCGTCGCCGCCATTCTGGAACACCCCACACTGTTCCGCGACCGGTTCGTCGGGACGATCATCTGTGGCGGCAATCTGACGGTGGAGCAGATGCGCGAGTGGCTGTGACTCGATTACCGAAAGCCGATCGCGCTGCAAAAACCGGCTCAAATACGAGAG
The DNA here is from genome assembly GCA_050999735.1 of Thermomicrobiales bacterium. Taxonomy (GTDB): domain Bacteria; phylum Chloroflexota; class Chloroflexia; order Thermomicrobiales; family JALYUS01; genus JALYUS01. The sequence continues at coordinate 4,106 of JBPCPB010000266.1, forward strand.
AGCTCGGGTTTCCTATTTCTGGTATAGCGTCAGTCCGGCAATGTCGTCGTAGTCCTGGTCGTTATACGTCATCAGTTCCAATCGGTGGTGTAGTACCGTCGCCGCGATCTGAAGATCGAGGGCACGCTCTCGTGTCCGGGTGCTGTGTCGCCGCAGATCATACCTGAGTCGTGCTCCGCGCTTGGCAATGGCGCTATCGAATGGGATCACCAGGATGGAATCGAAGAACTCCTGATACTCCGCCTCAAGTGCCTGTGGATCGCTGGCGCGATGCACGCCTTCCCAGACCTCCATTTGCGTCACCGTGCTCACGGCGATCCCGTCTGGCGTCAGTTTCCTGACCAAAGCGCGCGTATCCGGGTCGCCATTGAGATGGCGAATCACCACGTCGGTATCAAGGAGGTATGGCATCGTTAGGCGGGACGCCCGGCGCTGTTTTGGGTGCGGTCTTCGTAGATATCCCGCTCAAGTTGCTCGGCGTCCACACCGGCACGCTTCAGGATACCGGCGCTCTTCTCAACGGCTCTCAGGGCACGCTCTGGATCGTACCCAGCCCAGATGCTCTCAGCCTGGCGCACGACATCGTAGCGGACACCGTTCGCCTCAAGAACAATAGGCTTGGCGTCTTGCTGATTGAGTTGGCGGGCAAGTTCATCATCGGGATTGAGTTTGATTGTCTGTGTCTGCATCGCGCATTCCTCTCCTGTCACAGTCCGAGTATATCACACTATACAAAGGCAAGCATTCCGAAGAAATGCTTGCCTACCAAGAAGCGCCATGATTGCAGGGATGCATCCGGACATCGTCCCGATTATTCCGCTCCGTTGTCGGGATGACCCGCTCGCTCAATAATGGAACTCCGCGTAGACGACATCGCCGGGGATCGTGCGGACGGTGATGTTCTCGCCGTTGAGGGAGGCGGGGACGGCGCGCTCCGGGCCGGTGAAGGGCACTTTGAAGGCGGAGTCAGTCGGGATGCCCGTTTTGACGCCAGGCACGGGCGCGCCGTCGAGCAGATGTTTGTCGCGGCCGGTGGCGACATAGCCGCGCGGGCGGGTGAAGATAATCAATCCTTGATCCGGCACTGCCGCGTCTTCGGCGAGGCGCATCGAGACGACGGAGGATGCGCGCGGGAAGGGCGAGCGAAAGATGTGCCGGACCGCCGCGCCGGGTTGCGCGATCACGAACTCGTAAAAGGCGGTTGGGCTGCCCATCAGGGCGCCCCACGACCCGTCCGTGCCCGTCGTCATCTGATGCACCGGCGGCCCAATACGTGCGCCCGTTGCCGGGTCTATCTGGAAAACCGTGACCGCGACACCGGCGACGGGCATATTCGTCGGCACCTTGTTCTCGTAGCCGGTGATGAGGCCGGAGAGCCGCACCGTGCTTTCGGGCGTGATGTCGCTGGTGGCGGCGCGCCCCGTGATAAAGTGGAACATCTCCGCGAAGGCGCGCACGCTGAAGGCCGTCTCGCGGTGGTCAATCCCGTCGAGGACGACATTCGTCGCGCCTTTCAGTTCCGGCGCGTCGTAGCCGATGTTTGAGGGAGCGCCCGAGGCGAGCGTTGGCTGGGCGTATTTGTCGAACTTATCGCTGCGGATCGTCATGAAGGCGACGCCGGGGACGACCTCACTCCCCGCGTTCAGGTCCTGCATGAAGGGGCTTGCGCCGTTGAACTCGTTGTTGTTGCCGGGGCTGTTGTAGATGCCGTGATTAACCCCGCCACCGAGGACGACATGGCTGACCTTCGACGCGCCGCCATGCTTGACGAAGTTGCGGATCGAGTTCGCGCCGCGCGAGTTGCCAACGAGGATTAGTTTGGCCGCGCCGGTCTGCGCCAGCACCGCGTCCACTTTCGCCGCGAGTTGCGTCCGCTGCTCCTCCGTACCCGACCGGCTCGGCTGCGGAACCGCATCGTCGTCGCGCGCGGTAGGGTTCGGATAATCAATCGCGAAGAGCCGCTCGCGCGCGTAGCCGTTCGATTCGAAGCGCCAGAGCGTCGTGATCCAGAGCGCGGAAGAATCGCCGTTGCCGTGAACGAACAGGATCGGTGGATCGGCACTGCTCACACTCTTCGTCACCGAGGCCGCCGGTGCGGTCGCGGGTGCGGCGGTGGGCGGCACAGTGGTTGCTGATGCGACGGGCGCAGTCGTCGCGACGGGCGCCGATGGCGGCGGGTTGGTCGGTGATGGCAGGGCGCGAGCGGTCGGTGTCGGCGATCCACTGCCGCACGCGGCGAGCAGCACGGGCAACGCCGCAGCCGAGAGGCCGGTCATCGCCCCGCGCTGGACGAATGCGCGCCGTGAGAATCGAAGATCGGTCATACTGTCCGCTTGCATCACCATTACTCCCTTTCGCGCCATGCTTTTACTCGCGTGGTGAGTGCTCTCCCTCGATTGTCGCACAGCATGGGCCACCGCGACATTTTTCGCGACCTCGGAAACCTAACCCCCGGCCCCTTCCCGCGAGGAAGGGGAGCGAGCCTCCACAAGATCACGGCATTCGGGGGAACGCCTCGATGTCGCGATGAGTCACCCCTTCCCACGCCGAGGAACGGAAGGGGCTGGGGGTTAGGTCTTCCCGAGAATGAAGCAGTCCCTCCCATCACGGCGCTTCGCTGTTCGTGTACAATGCAGCGGACATCACGATACTTGCGCATGTGAAATGGGGAGATGACGATGGCAGGGGAACCGGCAATGCGTTTTGTGCGGTACGTGCAGGGTGGCGTGGCACGATATGGCATCCTCGACAGTGATACGGTCCGCAGCGCGACGGGTGATCCCTTCGCTGGCGGATTAACGGCCGGCGAGGCGGTCGGCCCGCTGGCGAGTCTGACGCTTTTACCACCGGTGCAGCCAGGGAAGATCATCGCGATTGGCCTCAATTACCAGAGCCACATCACGGCGGATGCGCCCGGCACCGAGAAGCCGAAGTCGCCGATCACCTTCCTCAAGCCGCAGACCTCGCTGATCGGCAGCGGCGCGGCGATTCAGTTGCCGCCGGAAATGAAGCAGGTCGAGTACGAGGCGGAAGTCGGTTTCGTGATCGGAAAACGTGCCCGCTACGTACAAGAAGCGGATGCCTATGACTATATCCTCGGCCTAACGTGCGCGAACGATGTCTCGGCACGGGACGTGCAGTTCTCCGATAACCAGTGGATGCGCGCCAAGGGGTTCGACACCTTCACGCCGCTCGGCCCGTGCGTCGCGGTTGGATTGCGCACCGAGGGGTTGAAGATGACGGGGGTGCTGAATGGCGAAATGCGGCAGGAGGCGAGCACGGACGATCTGATCTTCTCTGTCCCCTTCCTCGTCCAGTTTCTCTCCCGCTTCATGACGCTCGAACCGGGCGACGTGGTTATTACCGGCACCCCGGCGGGCGTCGGCAAACTCGCCCCCGGCGATACCTACGCAATCACCGTCGAGGGCGTCGGGACGCTGACGAATCCGTGTGTCGCTGAAGACTATAAGGACTAAGGACTAAGGACTAAGGACTAAGGACTAAGTGAAGTACAATCCCGCTTAGTCCTTAGTCCTGAACCCTTAGTCCTCCCGACCAGAGGGAGGGCGCGTGCAATCGGAGTGGGCCGACGACGGAGACGATTCGCTGCGGGGATTTGATCTCGGCAGCCAATGGGACTCGGTGCTCGCCACCGGGGGATACGTCGTGGGCATCGAAGTCTCCGGGCGCGGGCAACGGGTGGCGGTGGCCGACCTGCGCGGGCAGATCGTCGAGCGCACGCCGGTGGAGGGCGATGCCTCACTCTCGGCGGACGATCTGCGGCTGCGGTTGCGGAACCTCGTCACCGAGACATTGAACAAGGCGGATATCCCGATGGATCGCGTCGTCCGGATCGGTATCGCCTTCGGCGGGCCGGTAGACGCCGGGCGCGGCGTGATCTTGTATTCGCCCCGCACACCCGGCTACGATAATCTGCCGATCGCCGCCGTGCTCGAAAATGACCTGAAGGTGCCGACGTTCCTCGACAACGATGCCCGTGCCGCCGCCCTCGGCGAGGCGATCTTCGGCGCCGGACGGGGCGAGGAGCATATCATCTATGTCCACCTCGGTACCGGCGTCGGCGGCGGCATCATCCTCAACGGGCAGTTGCAGCAGGGCGTGACGACGACGGCGGGCGAAATCGGCAATGTGATCGTCAATCCGGACGCGCACCAGGGCGGCGGGCGGCCCGGCCGGCTCGAAGCGTACGCTTCGGCGCGGGCGATCATGCACCATGCGCGGGAGCGAGCCATCGCGGCGGGCGGTGAGAGCGTGTTGCTCACCGGTAGCGCCCTGACACCGAAGAAAGTCTTCGAGGCGGCGCGCGATGGCGACCGCGCGGCGCGCGAGACGGTGGAGGAGGCGGTACGCATGCTCGGCCTCGCGCTGGCGAATCTCGTCACGACGCTCAATCCCGGCGTGATTATCGTCGGCGGTCAGGTGGCGGAGGCAGGGCCACTCCTCTTTGAGCCGCTCCGCTCGACGATCCGCCAGTATGCGATGGATGTGCCCGGTCGCGCCGTCCGCATCGCCCCCGCCGAGCTGAAAGCGGACGCCCCACTCGTCGGCGCCGTCGCAATGGCCCTGCAAAGCCTGAATCGGTGAAGCGGGTAGAAACCGAAACGCAGAGGACGCAGAGATCGCAGAGAACACAGAGAGAAGGAGATAGAAATCGAAAGATCACGTGTTAGCATTATCACCAAGTTTACATAAATTGCGGTCCTCTTCTCATGTATTTGTCTCTGCGATCTCTGCGGCCTCTGTGTCCTCTGCGTTTCGTGTTTTCAGTCGTGGGGAGTGATAGAGCAGTGGGGATGACGGTCGCGGTGGATTGCACGGGGGGAGATGCGGGGGAAGCGCCGAATGTGGCGGGGGCGGTTGCTGCCGCGAAGGATTTTGGCATCACCGTGGCGCTCGTTGGACGAACGGAGCAGATCAATGCCGCGTTGGCGACGCACGCGACCGCCGGGCTATCGCTCTCCGTGATCGAGGCGCCGGACGAGGTCGAGATGGACGAACACCCCGCGCAGGCCGTCCGGCGCAAGCCGCAGGCGTCTATCAACGTCGCGATGAAGGCGGTCAAGGAGGGTTCCGCCGCCGCGATGGTCTCGGCAGGGAACAGCGGCGCGACGATGGTCGCCGCGCTCTTTTATCTCGGCCGGATCGCGGGGATTGACCGCCCGGCAATTGGCGCGATTATGCCGACCCTGACGGGCGACGTACTCCTGATTGATGCCGGGGCGAACACCGAAGTCCACCCGGATTACCTCGTCCAGTTCGCTCAGATGGGCAGCATTTACATGCGCGCGGTGCGCGGCGTCGCGCGGCCCCGCATCGGTCTGCTTTCCTCCGGCGAAGAGGAGACGAAAGGGACGAAGGTCGTGCAGGAGACGCATCAACGCCTGAAAACGACGCCGGATATTCATTTCATCGGCAATGTCGAGGGGAAAGATTTGCCGAAAGGCGCGTGCGATGTCTGCGTGACGGACGGCTTCACGGGTAATGTCGCCCTCAAGACTGCCGAGGGGACGGCTGCGTTCATGGGCGCGATCCTCCGGCGGGAACTGACGAAGAGCATGTCGCGCAAGGTCTTCGCGGCGCTGCTCCGCCCTGCCTTTCGCGCGCTACGGGATGAACTCGACCCGTCGCGTGAGGGCGGCGCGCTGCTTTTTGGTGTAGACGGCGTCGCGGTGATCGCGCATGGTCGTTCTGATGCCCGCGCCATCCGTAACGCGATCCGTGTCGCGAAGGAATGCGTCGAAGGTAAAGCGGTTGAGGCAATCCGAGCACTGCACGGAACCTAACCCCCGGCCCCTTCCCGCGAGGAAGGGGAGCGAGCCTCCGAGAGATCGGAGTGCTATGGAAATGCCTCGGTGTGGCAGTGAGCCACCCCTTTCTCGCGGGAAGGGGCCGGGGGTTAGGTATGTTCACCGCTGAAATCCGCGCGCTGCTCGATGCGCCGCGCGTCGGCACGCTGGGAACGACGAACTCGGAGTGGACGCCACTTCTCACACCGACCTGGCAGGCGCGCGAGGGCGAGGAAATCTGGCTTGTGGGCGGACCAAAAGGCCTGAAAACACGTAATATCCGGCGC
>JBPCPB010000298.1:0-9636 GCA_050999735.1 Thermomicrobiales bacterium
GGTGTGGGCCGAAGAGGGGGGGGGCGCCTCCCGCTTTCTCCTCCTCCCCCCCCCCCCCCCCCCCCGCCCCCGCCCAATCCTCAGTCCTCAGTCCTCAGTCCTTCGTCCTTCTCGCCATCTTTGCTGGGATGTGGGGCTTCGGTTTCGGGGCGATCATGAATCTCTGGTTCTGGCCGTTCGCGGCGCCCGCGTCGCCCGCCGAGAGCGGGTTGTACTGGGCGCCGGGATTGGGACTGGGGGAGACCGTGCGGCGGTATCTCGTCTTTTACGGCGCGACCTCCGCCGTCTACGACGCCTTCCGGGCGGCGGGGAATGTCGCGATGTTCGCGCTCTTCGGGCGACCCGTATTGCTCCTCTTATTGCGCTTCCGGGATCGGTTTACATGGCAGCCGATCACCGTGCTGCCGATTCCGGAAACGCACGACGCAGGTTCGCCGGATACCCCTTCAATTCCCGCACATCCTTGATGCAGGCAATTTCGCCGTTGTGCTATCCTCTTGTCATGAAAACGGAGCCGGGAGATGACCTCTCAATGCGCGCGCGGTCGCTGCGCCGCCTCAAGTGGAGCGCGGTGCTGCTGCCGACGCTCTTCATCTGGTCATCGGAGACGGTGCGCCACCACTTCTTCGACGACGTGCCGATCTGGCTCGGCAACCTGATTACCGCGACGGTCGCGTTTCTCGGCTCGTACGTTTTCGCGCAGTTAATGTTCCGACTGATCGAGGGCGTGAACGCGACGGTCGTCGCCCGCAACCTGCGACTCGCCACACTGTATGCCCTCGCCGCCGTCGCGAACCAGCGGTCCGATGAAGCGGCGTTCCTGAATGCCAGCCTGCCGATCCTCCGCGATGAACTCGGCGCGGAAAGCGTGCGCTTCACGCCCCACGCGCCGCCGGAGGACGGCGCTCGCCACTGCATGCTCGACCATGACGGGGTAACGCTCGGCTGGCTGATTATCCATAATACGCCCGACATACCGGAGCCATCGCTGCTTGCCGCGATCGCGGAAACGCTTTCCGTCGCCATCGCCAACCGGCGTCTGACGGCGGAGGCGGGGCGACTGGCGATCCTGGAGGAGCGCGACCGCATCGCGCGGGAACTCCACGACGGCCTCGCGCAATTGCTCGCCGCGATTACGCTTCAGAGCGCCCGCGCCCGCGCCTCACTGGCGGACGGCAATACGCAGGCGGCGCGCGTCGCCGTGGACCGTATCGAGCAGGCAAGCGGCGCCGCCTACACCGACGTACGCGAAGCAATCGTTGGGCTACGAACGGGCGCGGAGACGAACTTTCCCGACGCGCTTCGGGAGACTGCCGACTGGTTCAGCGACACGACAGGAATCGCTGTGACGGTGGACGCTGATCTCGCGCCCGGCACGCTCCCACCAATAGCGGAGTTGCAATTTCTGCGCGTCGTGCAGGAGAGTCTGGCGAATGTCCGCAAGCATGCGCAGGCCGTACATGTCTGGATCACCGCCGCGCACGATGCGAGCGGCAATCTCCGACTGACGATCCGCGACGACGGTGTCGGCTTTGACCCCGATCATGTGCCGCGCGGTGGACGCCAGCACTTCGGCCTCCTCATCATGCGGGAGCGTGTCGAGAGTTTCGGCGGCGCCCTGACAATCACCGCTACCCCCGGCGACGGCACGACGATTACCATCATCGTCCCAAGCGTCGCCATCGCCACGCGGGGAGCGGCATGACGAAAGTGCTGAGTGCTGAGCGCCGAGTACAACAATGCGATACGCCAGCGATTAGCGTAATGAGGATGACGTGAACGAAACAACAGCGGCAGAAGTGGCTATCGCGCCTCAGCACTCAGCACGGCCGACAGATGGCACTCAGCACTCTCCCTCCCCTGTCCGGGTGCTACTCGCGGACGATCATGCGCTGCTGCGGGAGGGGCTGCGGGGACTGCTGGATGCGGAGGCGGATTTCGAGGTCGTCGGTGAGGCGAGCGACGGCGCGGAGGCAGTCGATCGAACGAGCCAGATCATGCCGGATCTCGTCCTCATGGATGTGGACATGCCGGTGTTGGATGGTCTCGCCGCGACCGAGCGAATCAAGGCGGCGCTCCCGTACGTCACAATCGTTATGCTCACGGTGCATGACGCGGACGATAAACTGTTCGCCGCCATCCGCGCGGGCGCGCAGGGGTATCTGTTGAAGGACATCCACGGGGCGGAACTGGTCGAGGCGCTCCGGGGCCTGGCGCGTGGTGAAGCGCCGATCACGCGCCGCCCCGCTACCCGCCTGCTGCACGAGTTCGCGCAACACGCTCCGGCCGTACACGCCGCGACTGCGCTCACGCCGCGCGAGACGGAAATCCTCCAGATGGTGGCGGCCCGCAAGCGCAATAAGGAGATCGCCGACGTGCTCTTCATCAGCGAATTCACCGTCAAGAACCATCTACGGAATATCCTCGCCAAACTCCACCGCCGCAACCGCCGCGAAGCCGCCGCCTTCGCCCGCGCGCAAGGGTTAATCGAGGAAACGCGCGAAACGAACTAGTGCTTTTTGTGCCATCGAATGGTTCTTTTTCATGCCCGTTCACCGGATGATCCTCCATCCAGATCGTCGCCACTCCCCGTATACTGGTACGAGGAAGGGCTACGTCGTAGTGGAATCGGGGCAGCAGGAGGACGAGCAGGATGAGTATGCGACAACGCGGTCGGTTCCTCATCGTATCGTTGATCGTGGCGATACTGACATTGACAAGCGCGAGCATTGTTTCAGCGCACGCGCAATATAAGAGTTCGGACCCACCGGCAAATGGGACAGTGCAAAAAGCGCCGACCCAGGTCGCGATCACCTTCTCGGAGGAGACCGATCCGCTGAAGAGTGGCGGCTCCGTGGCCGATGCGAGCGGCGCGACCGTTTCCACTGGCTTCAAGGTGGATCTCAACGAGCGCACGAATATGACGATTGCTCTCAAGCCGAACCTGCCGAGCGGCATCTACACCGTTAAGTGGAACAGTTTCACGGATGATGATAACGGCGTGGCGGACGGCACCTTCATCTTCACAATCCAGGCAACCGCCGCAAGCGCCGCCGCAACCGGCACAACGCCAGCGGGTGCGTCCGCCGTTGCCGGAACCGCGCCCGCATCCGCCACAGTCACAACTGCCGCGACAGTCGCGCCAACAGCCACCCCTGCCGCAACGACCGCACCCACCGCGACAGTGGCGCCGACCACGACGCGCGCCGCAACCACGGTCGTGGCGACGAGCGTTGGTGGTGGCGTAACGACCGGTACCGCGACCACGCTCCCGGCGACCGGCAAGAGCGATGGCGGGATCGGCAGCCCGTGGGTGATCTGGGCCGCGCTGATTGGCGCATTCGTCCTCGCCATCGGGCTTGGCGTCCGCGCGCGTACCACGTATGGACGGCGGTAGCCCGGTGTTCGCGCGCCGGTGGTTCATCGCCTTGCCGATCGCGGCGTTTCTTGCCGCGATGACTGGAGGCGCGGTCGGCGCGCACGCGGAGTACCGCTCGTCCGTGCCCGCGAATGGCGCGACAATCGCCGCCGCGCCGCCGCAGGTCGTCATCACCTTCTCGCAGGAGACGAGCGCGACGAAAAGCAACGGGTCGGTGGCAGACGCGGCGGGCACGGTCGTCTCGACGGGTTGGTCCGTGGATCTCAATGAGCGGACGAAACTGACGATCGGTCTCAAGCCGAACCTCGGCAACGGCATCTACACGGTGAAGTACACCTCCCAATCGGAGGATGGGCACGTCGTGGACGGCTCATTCATCTTCACCGTGGACCCGAATGCAGCATCGGTCGCGGCGACGACTGCCGCGACAACGGGTGGCCTTGGCGTATCGTGGCGTATCTGGCTGGTCGTCTTCGTCGCGAGTGCCGCGACCATCATCGGCGGATTGTTCGTGATCCGCATGCGCATACGGCAGGCCGACCCGGCACCCGCTGAGTCGGCACAAACATCGGACGAAACGCCCGCGTGAATACTGGTGGAGCAGGCTTCAGCCTGCGCGGCCACCCACAACGGACTAGTCCTTTTTCTGATCCAGAAATTAGTCCCCATCAGTCCCTCTTTCCCGCGCGTGACGCCCGTACAATTGCAAAGGACAACCGGCGACCAGCAACGCGAATCCGGTTGATCCATGATGCAGACTCCGCCCATCAACGGAGATGGCGGATACTAGCGAACAGCGAAAGGTGCGGGTAAATGATAGGCGTTCGGAATGTGACCCGATGGAGTGTCATCTTCGCGATTGTCGCGATGGGATTGCTCTTCGTGCCGGGCGTCGCCTCGGCGCACGAGCGCCGCACTCTCGCGGGCGGGAAGTACCAGGCGGTCGTTGGCTTCCTCAATGAACCGGCAATTGAAGATTCGCCTAATGGCCTCGATCTGACCGTCACCGACCTGTCCCAGAAGGATGCCAGCGGGAACGGCGCGCCGGTGCTGGGGTTGGAAAAAACACTGAAGGCGGAAGTGATGGTACCGAGCGGCGCGAAGAAGGACCTTACCCTCGAAGCGCGTTTCGGATTGCCCGGCAAGTACGCTGGCTACTTTGTGCCAACCGCACCAGGATCATACATGTATCACATCTACGGCACGATCAACGAACAGACGATTGATGAGAAGTTCGAGTCGGGGCCGAACCGGTTCAGCGATGTGGATGCGCTCTCCACCGTTCAGTTCCCGAATCAGGTGACGGTCCCGACGAACTTGCAATCGCAACTCGACAGCGCGAAATCGAGCGCGAGCAACGCGCGCCTCTTCGGCATTGCCGGGCTGGTTGTTGGCATCCTCGGTCTCGCGGCGGGGGGCGTCGCGCTCGCACGCCGCCCGTCTCGCTTGAGCGACACGAACGGCGTTAATAGCGCCGTGGGGAGTTAGCGGACGTTCCGACGATACGGAGGCATGGACAAGGTGCGTCTACGGATCCTCCTCATCCTGAGCGGCTTTGTCGCCGCGCTCGCCTGCACTATCCCGGTCTCCGCCCATGCGAATCTCGTGCGGGCGGAGCCGGGCATCAGCGCGTCCGTAACGACTGCACCAACCGACCTGCGGCTGTATTTCAGCGAGACGCCCGAGCCGCGCTACAGCGAGGTCTCCGTCCTCAACGCCGAGCGGCAGCGATTCGACAAGGGCGACCTCCATCCCGCGCCCGGTGACAACGGGTCGCTGATCGTCGGCCTCCGCGACATGCCGCAGGGTGTCTACACGGTGATCTGGAAGACGACCTCCGCCGTGGATGGGCATACGACCGGCGGCTCGTTCGCATTTGTCGTCGGCACGGCGACCCTCACGCCGGGCGACGCGACGGTGAGTAGCGTCACCTTCTCCGCACCCAAACCCGCCGAAGTCGCCACGAAATGGCTCGGATACCTCGCGACAAGCGTCGTGATTGGTACGCTCGGCCTCTGGATGCTCGTCTGGCTTCCCGCCCTTTCCCGCAGCGGCCAACCGCTCCGCGCCGCGATCTACCGGCGGCTGATGCGCGTCATCGCCGCCGCGCTCGTCGTGCTGATCATTGCGGCGATCGCGGGAGCGCTCGTGCAAGTGACGAAATCCACTGGGAAGACGCTCGCGGGGGCGCTCGATCCGGCGATCCTCTCCGATTTCCTCTTCCGCACGCGAACGGGCAGCCTCTGGTGCGTGCGGTTACTCCTTGCACTCGTGCTGACAGCGCTCTTCGCGCCCGAAATCGCCCGCGTCGCGCGATTGCCCGAGCGGTTCGACGCCAACCGGAACGTTATGCTCGCGTTTGTCGGCATCGTGCTCGGCGCGAATCAACTCCTGGCGATCAGCCTGATCAGCCATGCGGCGGCGAGCGCCTTCCACACGCCACTCACGGTCGCGATGGACTGGGTGCACTTGCTCGCGACGACCGTCTGGATCGGCGGCCTGGTCGCCCTCATCGCGACGCTCCCGCTTTTACTTGCGCGCGGGAACGAGGAGCGCGCAACACTGCGCCGGGCCGTCGCACGCTTCTCCAATCTGGCGCTCGTCAGCGTTGGCATGCTCACGCTGACGGGGCTGTACAGCGCGTGGTTGCATGTCGGCTCACTCGGCGCGCTCAGGACCACCGACTATGGACGGGCGCTCCTCATCAAACTCATTCTCGTGTCTGGTCTAGTCGCACTCGGCGCGTTCAATCTTCTCTGGGTACGGCCACGCCTCGCGGCCGGCAGCCCGGATCACACACCGCGCCATCTTCGCCGTTCGGTCGCCATCGAAGTCGCGCTTGGGGCGGCGGTACTGCTTGTCGTCGCCGTGCTTACCGGCTCCGCGCCGTCGCGCGAAGTCGCCCAAGCCACCAAATCACCGCTCGCGCAGCGGGCGAAGGCGGGCGACCTGACTGTGACGCTCACGCCCTCGACGCTGCAACCGGGGGACATCACCGACGATGTGCTGGTGACGAAAGGAAGCCCCGTGCGGAACGCCGACCGTGTGACGCTGCGGTTCGCCTCGCGCGATCTCGGCATCGCGGAGACGGAGGCGATCGCGACTGCTCGTGGCGACGGCCACTATACCCTCAGCGGCCCCTACACCGCGCTGGCCGGGACGTGGCAAACGCGCGTCATCGTCCGCCGCACGGGGAAGGACGATGTCAGCGCGTCGTTCGATCTCCCGATTGGCTCTTCATCACCAATCACCACGACCGCTGCATCCGCGCCGCGCGTGACCGCCACGACGGTCGGCTATGGCGTCGCCGCGCTCGTGATCGTTATCGCCCTCCTCGGTACTGCGACGACACTCTCCCGTCGCTGGTCCCCTCCCCGCCACGCCGCACGCCAACCGACGCCTCTCCTCCTCCAATCAGCGTACTAGCGGAAGACTAATCACTCACGTTGCACGCGCGGTATACTTCTTCCAGGCGGGACACTCAGTCCTCAGTCCTCAGTCCTTAGTCCTTCCCCTTCGCCGGAGGCACGGATGCACGGAGAATACAAGACGCCCGGCGGCAAACTGGTCGTCGTGGATTGCACGGTTCGGGAGGGCAGGCTTGCCGATGTGGAAGTGACGGGCGATTTCTTCCTCTACCCGGAAGAAGCCCTCGACACGATCACGCACGCCCTCACCGGCCTCTCGACCAGCCTGCCCGCCGACGAGATCGCCGCCCTGATCCACGCACATGTCGGCGATGGCGTCACCTTCCTCGGCTTCTCCCCCGAAGCCATCGGCATCGCGGTGACGCGAGCAACGAGCAATAAGCAATGAGCAATAAGCAAATACGCAGCGCGGATGTAGGGGCGCACGGTTGTGCGCCCGACTCAGCACTCAGCACTCAGCACTCAGCACTTTCCGCCCGCTGGCGGTCGTACGACTGGCATCTGATCCCCGCCGTGCCGCGCGATCCGGCGATGAATATGGCGCTGGACGCGGTGCTGACGGAGCGCGTCGGGGCGGGCAAACGGCACGCAACGTTATGGATCTGGGGGTGGAACGCCCCGTGCGTCGTGCTTGGGCGGTTCCAGTCGGTGCGCAACGAGATTGATGAAGAGGGCGCGCGGGCGCTTGGCATCGGTTTCGTCCGGCGCATCACGGGCGGCGGGGCGATGTTCATCCAGCCGGGAGGGGCGATCACCTACTCCGTCATCGCGCCGGAATCGCTCGTCGCGGGGATGAGTTTCGCCGAATCGTACGCCTTCCTCGATTCCTGGGCGGTGGACGGCCTGCGCGCGCTCGGTGTGGACGCGACATATGTGCCACTGAACGACATCACCTCCTCGACCGGCAAGATCGGCGGCGCGGCACAAGCCCGGCGCGGCGGGGCGGTCCTCCACCATGCGACGATTGCCTGCGAACTCGACACGGAGCAGATGGCGCGCGTCCTGCGGATCGGGCGGGAAAAGTTGAGCGACAAGGGGATCGCCAGCGCGGCGAAGCGCGTCTCCCCGCTCCGGCAGCAGACCGACCTCCCGCGCGACACGATCATCGCGCTGCTCGTCGCCTCCTTCGCCAACCGCTACGGCCTCATCCCGGACGCCGTCCATCCCGACGAAGAAGCGGAAGCCGCACGCCGCGTCACCGAGCAATTCGGCACGCGCGACTGGCTGTATATCCTCCCATAGTGAGCATGGCTCGCGCGATTATTGGCTACTGACTCGGTTCGATCCGGGACAGTCCCGGCACCTTGTCGAAATCGGCATCCCAGCTATAGACCTCGGCGATACCGCGCGATTGCATGTAGACAGCGCTATAGGCGTCCGCGAAGGAGATATTCTTTTCTACATAGAGGTCGAATGCTTGAGAACAGAGCGACTTTCCCGTCAGTTGTACGCCGCGCATCGAGAGTACATCCCAAACCAGTTCCCGTATGGTCGCCTTCGGCACTTTATAACGTCGCTCCAAAAGAAAAACGGTCTCGAAGACAATCATCATTGATGTGATTACCTTCTCTTCGCCGCGCTCGATCCGCTCAATCAACGCCAGGGCGTGCGGCGCACGAGTCGGGTCATCGTTGGTGAAGTGGCGCATAAGGACATTCGTGTCCAGGAAGCGTGCCATCATTCCCGTCGATCTTCACTGGCGACATCCTCAGCGACCAACTCCTCGAACTCTCGCCGCACGGCCCGCCAATCTTCAGGCGTATTGATCGGCGCCACCGCGCCGAACCCTTTCCGCGCCTTCGATTCCGCAGGCTGCACCCGCACACCGTCCGCTTCCGCCACAAAGCGCACCTTATCGCGCGGCTTAAGATGAAGTTGTGCCCGAATCTCGGCAGGGATAGTCACTTGGCCCTTCTGTGTCATCCTGCTCTCCCATACTCTCATTATTACCCTCCTCACTCCGTTGCATGCTTCCGCAATGTCTTACTCCGATTCTACGTAGTACGTTGTAACACGTCGAAGCAATGTGCGCAAACCATCGAGGTGTACGACTCGTGATGCTGATAGACATGGTCTGCTCAACCACGTATACTAACGCGCAATCCTGTTTCGGGGCTTTCCATATTGCGCGCCTGCCCATTGCTCAGATCGTCTATAGTGCCGATGACCGCGCGACATGAGACCGTTGTATTGGAGGGATGACATGCGACGCTGGTTTATTCCGCTCATCTTGATGCTGCTCTGCGCTTTCGCTCTCGCGGGGTGCGGCGGCGGAAGTGCGGCGACGGCAACGACCGCCAGACCAACGACGGGCGCGGCAACCACGGCCCCGGCCGCCGCGACGGCGAGTGCGCCGACCGCCGCTGCCGCATCATCCGCTGCTGCTACCCGTCCGGCAGCCAGCAGCGTCACGACCGCAAGCGGCGGCACGATCAAGATTGGCATGATTACCTCGCTCACCGGCCCATACAACCCGCTCGGTGGCTTCAACAAGCAGGCAGCGGATTTGCTGGTCAAGCAGATCAATGACGCGGGCGGCATCAACGGCGCGAAGATCGAGTTGCAGATCGAGGACGATACAAGCAACCCGAGCCAGGCGCTCACCGCCGTCAAGAAACTGATCGCCAATAAGATCGTCGCGCTGATCGGCCCCGTTTTCAGTTCGAGTTGCGTCGCCATTCTCGATGAGGTCGAGGCGGCGAAGATTCCGATGATTACCCAGTGCGCGGCGGATTCGGTCGTCACACCGCTGCGGCCCGATGTCTTTCTCGGCCCGCAATCCACCCGGATCGCCGCCGACCAGTTGCTCGGCTACCTGAAGAGTGAGGG
>JBPCPB010000431.1:0-11821 GCA_050999735.1 Thermomicrobiales bacterium
GAACCTCACCCCCGACCCCTCTCCTTTGCTTGTCAGCAAAGGAGAGGGGAGTGGGAGGAGAGCGGGAGAAGACCTTTAGCACGTAGGGGCGCATGGCTATGCGCCCTCCGGTTCCCCTTCCCTTTAGGGAGGGGGTTAGGGGGTAGGAAAATGAGCACCGAACTGAACGGTTTCGCATGGACGTTTGGGCCGAGTATTGACACGGATGTCATCATCCCGGCGCATTACCTGACGGCGAACACGAAGGAAGAACTCGGCAAGCATGCGCTGGAAGGAGTTGATCCGACGTTCTCCTCGAAGGTGCGCAAGGGGGACATCATCGTCGCCAAGGCGAATTTCGGCTGCGGCTCGTCGCGCGAGCATGCGCCGATGGCCCTGCTTGGCGCGGGCGTCTCGTGCGTGATCGCGGAGAACTTCGCGCGCATCTTCTTCCGCAATGCGATCAACATTGGCCTGCCAGTACTCGAATCGGCGGAGGCGGCGGAGAAGGTGCAACCGGGCGACGAAATCCACGTTGATCTGGAAACCGGCACAATCTTCAATGTCACGCGCGGCGAGCAATATCAGGCATCGGCCTATCCGCCCGCAATCATGGAGATCATCAAGGCGGGCGGCCTGATTAACTCGATTCGCAACAAGATCGCCGCCGAGGCCGAACGGCAGGCCACCGCCGCCGGTGCGACGGCATGACGGAGTACAATGTCCTCTGCCTCCCCTGCGACGGCATCGGCCCCGACGTGATGACGGAGGCGCGCAAAGTTCTCGACGCAGTCGGCGAGCGATTCGGCCACGCCTTTACGTTTGAGCAGGGGCAGGTCGGCCTCGCCGGGATCGAGGCATACGGCACGCCGATCCGCGATGAGGAGATGAGCCTCGCCCGCGCCAGCGACAGCATTCTCTTCGGCGCGGTCGGTGGTGCGACGCAGGATGCCTACGCCACCGTCCGTCCGGAAGACGCAATTTTCCGCCTCCGCAAGGACTTCAACCTCTACGCGAATCTCCGGCCCGTCGTCGCGACGCCCGCGCTGATGGACGCCTCCCCGGTCAAAGCATCCATCCTCGAAGGTGTGGATATGTTGATCGTGCGCGAACTGACGGGTGGCCTCTACTTCGGCTCGCCGAAGGAGCGGATGACCGCGCCGGACGGCCAGCGCGCCGCCGTGGACACGCTCTACTACACCGAGGAGGAAGTGCGCCGGATCGTTCGCCTCGCCTGCGAGATCGCCGGGCAGCGGCGCGGCAAGGTGACGAGCGTGGACAAGGCAAATGTCCTGATGTCCTCCCGGCTCTGGCGCGAGGTGGCGATGGAGGTCGCGGCGGAGTTCCCGGCGATCGAGATGGACCATATCCTCGTGGACGCGGCAGCGATGGCGTTGCTGCGCAACCCGCGCGCCTTCGATGTGATCGTCACGGAGAATACCTTTGGCGACATCCTGACCGACGAGGCGGCGATGCTCGCGGGTTCGATGGGCATGCTGCCATCGGCGTCGCTGAACGGTCAGCCGCCGGAGCGCGTCGGTTCGCCCGCGAAACTGTTCGGCTTCTACGAGCCGATCCACGGTACCGCGCCGGACATCGCGGGGCAGGGCATCGCCAATCCGCTCGGCATGATTCTCTCTGCCGCGATGATGCTCCGCACCTCGTTCGGCCTCGATGCCGAGGCAGCGGCGATTGAGAAGACCGTGAATGGCCTGCTCGCCGACGGCGTGCGGACGCGCGACCTCGGCGGCACGCTCGGCACTGTCGCGATGGGCGACCGGGTCGTGGACGGCATCCGCGAGTATGAGTAACAAGTCGAAAGTAACAAGTAACAAGTGATTCGTGCCGTCTTGTTACTTTCGATTTTCGACTGGAGACCGTATGGCCTGTCTCTCCGCTGGCGTTGACGCGCCGGACTTCACGCTGCCTACCGATCGTGGCGACGAATGGCAACTCTCCGAGCATCTCGGCAAGCCACTGATTCTGATGTTCCACCGCCATTTGCAGTGACTGCCCTGCCAGGAGCATCTGTCGCAGTTGCGGCAGTCCGCCGAACTCGCCGCGATGGGCGTCGGCATCGTCGCGCTCTTTTTCAGCCAAGTGCGCCGGTTGCCGGAATATCGCGTTCGATTCGACATCCCGGACGACATTCCCCTCCTTGCGGATGAGGGCCGCACCGTCTACAAGGCGTACGGGATGCGTGTCGGCTCGTTGCGGGAGATTTACTCGCCGCAAGTGATCGCCAAATATGCCCGCCTGATCCGAGGCGGCATGAAGATGAAACTGAAGACCGACGAGGACACCCGCCAACTCGGCGGCGACGTGATCGTCGGCCCGGACGGCCGCATCATCCTCGCTCACTGCTCCAAGAACCAGGCGGATCGTCCCAGTGTCGAGACATTGATCGCTGCGATTCGCGCGGAAACGGCAGGCTTCCAGCCTGATTGAAACGCAGGCTGGAAGCCTGCCACCACCGACAAACTACCTGATTCATACTCTCTCGCGATAGCGATGGCATGATACCGGGCGTTGGGATGGTTTCGTACGGGCGATTCGTGAATCGCCCTCTTGCAGCGACAGGGCGTTGCAGGAGAGGTTCGGATGACCCTGGGAAGGCGATTCACGAATCGCCCGTACGGACGAATGGCAGTGCCGAACGCCACGCCGTGTCTATCGCGAAAGAGTATCAGTCGTTATTGTTCATAAGCTCGCCGCCACCGAAAAACCACCGGGGTTATATCGAGCAAACGCAAAAGAAACGGCGGGAATCACCCCGCCGTTCTTGCTGCCTACTCTCAACTGTCTACCGTCTGCTAGAAATGGACGATCACCGTCGTGCCGAGGGGCGCCCACTGATAGAGCTTCGCGACCTGTGCGACGGGCGAGTTCACGCAGCCGTGGCTGCCGCCACGCTCCGTACCCGGCCCGTACACACTCCGCCACGGCGCGCCGTGGATCGCGTAGCCGCCACCGGCGAAGTACATCGTCCACGGGACGTGCTTGATGTCGTACGCCGTCGGCAGGCCGATGTCGCCCTTCATCCGCTCATCCTTAACCTTCGCGAAAATCTGGAAGACACCCGTCGGGGTCGGGTTCGCGGCCTCACCGGAGGTGATGTCAAACTGCTGCGTGACCGCGTTGCCTTCATAGGCCACCAAGTGCTGCGTCGTGAGATTGACATCAATCCACTTCGGCCAGATGCTCGCGCTGTAATCCATCGCGCCGCCATCCTTCGGCGCCGGATTAACACCGAGTTCCCGCGCCAGCGCGAATTCCTTGCCGAGATTGCCGAGCCGGACCGTATCCTGGCCATTGGCATCTTTGGCGAGTTCGAAGCGCGCACGCTCGAAGTACTGAACCGTCGTCACTTGCTTAGCGTCGCCGACGGCCTCACGCGTCGGTTCGGAGAGCGGAAAGCCGAAGACGCTGAGCGCGCCGTTCTGCTGCCAGAAGTCCGCGAAAAGCCCCGTGACGCTATGGCCGGTCGGCGCGAAGAAGAGATGACCGGCACGATCCGGGCCGAATTGATCGCGCGTCATCGGCATGAAGGGTGCATCGTGGCGGCCCATCACGGCCTCCGCGCCGAGGCGACCGAAGGAGATACCGATTGACGGCGTGTATTCGACGATCCCGCGCTCGAAGTACTGCTTGGTCGTCTTGCCGTCCTTCACCTCTTCGCTGATCGGGTTGCCGATGCGCTCCGCGCCGCCGTTTTCATGCCAGAATTCAAGGAAATCACCGTTCACGTTGTGCCCGGTGGCGGGGAAATAGACAATCGGCGGCCCCGCCAGCGGCGATTCCGCACCGACGGTAATCGGCGCGATGAGCGAGATCGCAAGGAGTGCGACCATCGTCAACACAAGCGCACGCCCGGTCATTCGCAGTTTCATTCGAGGGTTGCGCCCGATCGCCACGCCCGTTCCTCCTCAGCAGTCATGCACACACCCCAAGAGACAGAGATGTACGGTTGTTTAAACGCTCAGAGATGCCAATTGGTTGCATTAAAAGAGTGACCAGACTACCGTTCGTACAGCAAAGAGATTAACCGATGTCAGCGCAAGGAACAAGGTTGTCAGCAGGATATTCCGCGCCTCAGTTCGCCACTCGTTTACGCAATCCCTGTGCCAGCGCGCGCAATGCGTCGCGCGGCTGGAGAACCTTGAGCCAGCGCGCGGGAATCGCCCTGATGCCCTCCCGCGCACCGGCGAGCGCGCCCGTTACCGCGCCGCTTGTATCCGCGTCGTCACCGAAGTTCACCGCCGCGATCACTGCCTCCTCGAACGTCGGGTGGTGCGTCAGGCACCAGAGCGCGGTCTGCATCGTGTGCAGCGCGTAGCCCGTGCTGCGCACCTCATCGGCGGCGAGCAACGGGACGACGCGCACCGCCTGAGCAACTGCCCGCTCCTCGATCACTGCGGCGATCCGTTCGAGGAAGTCCGGCTGCTGCCCGTTCAGGAGGAGTTCGCGTAGCGAGACATTGACGGCGACCGACGCCCATTGCGCCAGCGGATCGGCGTGCGTAATCGCGGACGAGAGCCGGGTATCGGCGATCAGGCGGTCGAGATCGTTGTAGCGAAAAAGGCCCACCGGCGCGCATCGCATGACGCCCGCGTTGCCGATCCCCTGCCCGCCCGCCTCGCGGTAGGTGCGCTCGCCCGCTTCCTGCCACGACAACCCTCGGTCGAGGTACATCAAAGCGCGTCGCGTCGTCGTACCGATGTCCTTTGGGTTCGAGTGCAGCCAATCCACGAAGCGGCGCGCGATGTCATCGCCGTCCACCGTGCCCGTCGCGATGATGCTCTCCGCGATGCAGGTCGCCATCTGTGTGTCGTCCGTCACCTCACCGGGTGTGAGACGCAGCCAGCCCCCACCGACGATGTCACGCAGTTGCCCATACCGCGCGCGAATCTCATCGCGGGACAGGAACTCCAGCGTCGCGCCGAGCGCGTCCCCGCACGCGAGACCGAGCATGCACCCCGCGACCTGTTCCTCGGAAACGGTCTGCTGGCTCATTGGGCCTCCGGAGGGCTAAGGGCAAAGGACTGAGGACTGAGGACTGAGAAGGGAGGATGCACGGCTGTGCGCCCCTACCCGTTCCGCCGACTGCTGACTGCCGACCGCATCTCGTTGACACCGCGGAATCGCTACGGCATCATGCGCGCACAGGGCAACCGGGTCTAGTATACGGTGTCCCTGCCTGGCGCCGCGAACTGCGGCGGATTTGAGCAGACAGGCATATCGGGGAGCACGAGGGGAGCGCGCAGCATGGTGACACAGCCGCCGGGGACGCCCGATAACAGCGCCGACGGTGAGACGCGGGTGGCGGGCGACACGCCCGCACCGCCAGACGCACTGCTCGGCGGCAAGTATCGCGTCGAGCGCGTGATCGGCGAGGGGGCGTTCGGACGGGTCTATCTCGCGACGGACACCCGCCTGCGCCGCCCCGTCGCCGTCAAGGAACTGCTCGCGACGCGCAATGCGACCGACCCGGAACTCTTCCAGCGCTATCTTGATCGCTTCGGGCGCGAGGCACGGGCGGGCGGCGCGATCACCCATCCGAACGTCGTCACCGTCTATGAGTTGGAGATTGACAACCACCAAAACACCTATCTGGTGATGGAATATGTGGACGGCATGAATCTGGCGGCGCTGCTCAGTCAGGTGGGCAACCTGCCCGTTGAGCGCGTCATTGCGATCGCTCTCGATGTCGCGCGTGGCCTCGCCGTCGTCAACGACGCGGATGTCGTGCATCGGGATCTCAAGCCCGCGAACATCATGATCTCGCGGCGCGGCGGCGCGAAAGTCGGCGATTTCGGCATCGCGCAGGTCGGCACGGAGAGCCAGCGCACGCAAGTCGTGGTCGGCCATCCCGGCACGCCGCTCTACATGAGCCCAGAGCAGGCGAGCGGCTTTGGCTATCTTGATGGCCGCTCGGACCTGTACAGCCTCGGCCTCGTGATCTATGAGATGCTCGCCGGCGAACCGTACGCCCGTCGCCGCGTGCCACTCGCGCAGGCGCGGCCCGAAACGCCCCCCGCGCTTGTCGCAATCGTCGAGAAATTGATCCAGAAGGATCCCGACCAGCGCTATCAAAGCGCGGACGATGTGATCGCCGACCTGTCGAAACTCTCGCTCGCGCCCCAGCGCCCGACAGCGGCGGATGCGTATGCCCTGCCGGGCGTAGCACCGGGTATGTATCCACCCGGCCCACCTATCCCGCAAGGCGGCTATGCTGGCCCAGTCAATGGCGTGCCGAATGCGTACGGAGGCCCACCCTCGCAGCCACCTCCCGCCCCTGGCACGTATGGCGCACCCGGCACACCACCGGTCCCGTACCAGCAACCGATTGGGCAACCGCCCCCTCCACCGTACGGTACACAACCGTACGCATATGCACAGGCGCCGCAAAAACGTGGCGGCATCTCACCGCTGGCAATCGCCAGCATTGTCGCGGCGTTCCTGATCCTCGCCATCGGCGGCATCGCGCTCGCCGCAACGCATCGTGGCGGGACGACCGCGACAGCGACGGTACCGGCCGGCACATCGGTCGCGAGCGGGGGCGCGACAGCGACCGGGGTCGCAACTGCAACGAGCGCGACCGCGACAAGCGTGACCGGCGCTCTCCCCACTGCGAGCGTCGGAACTCTTGCCGTCCCGACTTTTGTTGTCCCACTGACGACACCGCAGGCAGTGCCCGCCGGGACAACAGGCGCCGCAACGCCCGGCGGGACGGCGGCACGATCATCGAGCGCAACGTCAGGCGCCGTACGTCAGGGCACCGGATTCACGACTGTCGGGACTGCCGGATCATCCGCGAGTGGGAGCACGCCGTTTCCGACCGCCTCAAATCAGGTGAAACTCACGGCGGGCAAGCCCTTCCCCGCCGCAACCGGGCCGAATGTCTATGTGGACGACGAGAATCGCTACACCCTGCAATATCCGAAAGATTGGCGCCAAGCGCCGGGCGACAAAGACACCGATGTACAGTTCACCTTTCAGGGCACAACCATTGCGGGCGTCACGACCTCCGATCTCAATGGCGATACAAAGCCGACCGCGCAGGAACTCGCCGATCAGGTCAACGGAACGTTCGCCAAGCAACTGACGAACTTCAAGCTGACCGACGCGACGCAGGTGAAGGTGGCCGGTCAGGACGGCGTGCGGATGCTCTATACCTTCACGGACAAAAACAACACCGTGGCACTCGGCGGCTACCTTGTCACCTACGCAACCGACCAGACGGTCGTCCTCTTCAGTTGCTATGCGACGAAGGATATGTTTGATAGCCGTGTACCGACCTTTGACACCGTAGCCGGTTCATTCACGGGCGGACTCACACTCGACAACACGTACACGGACCCACAGAGCCGGTTCACCTTTGACTATCCGAAGGCGTGGTCGGAAAAGAAATCGAACTCGCCCGCTGTCGCCGCCCTCGTCGCGCCTACCGACGGGTCGCCGAGTTTCAACGTCGTCATTGGCGCGACAACGAGCACGCTCCAGCAATACTACGACGCGAACATAAAGACGATCGCCGACCCGACTTCAGGCTTCAAGTCGTACAAGAAGATCAGCGAGAGCGACACGACGATTGGCGGTCAACCCGCCAAGGTGCAAGTCTATACGGCGGATGCGCTCGGTGATGGCACGATCAACGAATTTCACCAATGGTACATCGTTGCCAATGGCAAGGGATACGTTCTCACGTACACCGTTCTGGCGAGTAAGGCGAAGGACTTCGCTGGTTACGGGCCGATCATCGCCAATTCGTTCACACTCACGTAGATGGTAACAGTCTGTTTCTTCGTAGGGGCGGTTCGTGAACCGCCCGGTGTTTGGCGCACCGAATCTGTCGCGGACAGCAACAACGGTGGCGATCCGGGGGGCAGTTCACGAACCGCCCTTACGAGCGACGAGAAATCCAGATGAGTGATACCGATTCCTGCGGAACAGTTCCCGGATCGCAGGCTCTCTGCCTACGCTACCCGGAGAAAGAACGCGAACAGTTCATCAGGAATCGGTATGACACGATTATCGTTGTCGTTCGTTGTCTCGCGGTTTGCCATTACATCTTGCGAGGAGCAGCCTCTCCTGTGGCAGAATAGATGCGATGGCAGATATGCGGTGTGTACGGGAGCAGCAAGCAATGAATGACCCACTGACGACTGACGACTGGCGACTGGCGACGGTGGCATCCGCGCATGGATGACACGCTCTGGTTCAAGGACGCGATCTTCTACGAAGTGCCCGTCCGTTCCTTCTATGATAGCAACAACGACGGCAGCGGCGATTTCATCGGGCTGACCGAGAAATTGCCCTATATCCGCAATCTCGGCGTGGAGTGCATCTGGCTCCTACCGTTCTATCCCTCACCACTGCGAGACGATGGCTACGATATCGCCGATTTCTACGGTATCCACCCCGATTACGGCACGCTCGACGATTTCAAGATCTTTCTCGACCGCGCGCACGCCCTCGGCTTGCGCGTCATCGCCGATATGGTGCTCAACCATACGTCCGATCAACATCAGTGGTTCCAGGAGGCGCGCCGCTCGCCCGATTCGCCGTACCGCGATTACTACGTCTGGAGCGACGATCCAACCCTCTATAAGGACGCGCGCGTCATCTTCACGGACACCGAGATCTCCAATTGGACGTTCGATCCGGTCGCCGGGCAATATTACTGGCATCGCTTTTTCAGTAACCAGCCGGACCTCAATTACGAGAATCCCGCCGTCCAGCAGGCGATGCTCGATGTAATCTCCTACTGGCTCGATTTCGGCCTCGACGGCTTCCGCTGCGACGCCGTCCCATATCTCTACGAGCGCGACGGGACGAACTGTGAGAACCTGCCGGAGACGCACGCCTATCTGAAGCAGATGCGCCGCTATGTGGACGAGCACTACCCCAGCAGAATCCTCCTCGCGGAAGCGAATCAGTGGCCCGCCGATGTGATCGCCTATTTCGGCAATGGTGACGAGTTCCACATGGCCTTCCACTTCCCGCTCATGCCGCGCATCTTCATGGCGATCCGGCGCGAGGAACGGATGCCGATTGTCGAGATCATGGAACAGACGCCGGACATCCCCGAACTCTGCCAGTGGGGAATGTTTCTGCGTAATCACGACGAACTGACGCTCGAAATGGTGACGGACGCCGAGCGGGACTACATGTACTATGAGTACGCGAAGGACCCGCGGATGAAGATCAACATCGGCATCCGCCGCCGCCTCGCACCACTCGCCGAGAATGGCCGCCGTCAGATCGAACTGCTCAACAGCATCCTGCTCTCGATGCCCGGCAGCCCAATCCTCTACTACGGCGACGAGATCGGCATGGGCGACAACTACTACCTCGGCGACCGCAACGGCGTCCGCACGCCGATGCAGTGGTCGAGCGACCGCAATGGCGGCTTCTCCCGCGCCGACCCCGCCCGCCTCTACAGCCCGGCGATCATGGACCCGGTCTACGGCTTCCAATCCATCAATGTCGAGGCGCAGGAGCGGACGCCGACCTCGCTCCTGAACTGGATCAAACGGCTGATTCGCGTGCGGAAGAAGTACCCGGCGTTCGGGCGCGGCTCGCTCGAATTCCTCGGCGGCGGCAATCCGAAGGTGCTGACCTACATCCGGCAGTACGAGGGGCAAACGCTGCTCATCGTCCTCAATCTTTCCCG
The DNA here is from genome assembly GCA_050999735.1 of Thermomicrobiales bacterium. Lineage (GTDB taxonomy): Bacteria > Chloroflexota > Chloroflexia > Thermomicrobiales > JALYUS01 > JALYUS01. The sequence goes on from JBPCPB010000431.1 coordinate 9,656, forward strand.
GTTCGTGCAGTGCGCGGAAGTGGATCTGAGCCGCTTCATCGGCACACAGCCGGTGGAACTGATCGGCGAAACGCACTTCCCCGCGATCACCGACCGCCCCTACTTCTTCACCCTCGGGCCGCACGCCTTTTACTGGTTCCGGCTGGACGAGATGACGGAAGCCTGAAAGAACCTCACCCCTCGGTCCTCTCCCGGAGGGCCGCTTCGAGGCGCAGCTGCTGGGCGGTGAGGGTGAGATCGCCGCGCGAGCGTTCGAGGACGCCGCGGACGAGGTCAGTCGTGCGGCGGAGGCCATGCGTGACGGCGTCGGGGTAATCCACGGTGACGAGCAAGCCGAAAATGTCATCCATGATGGCGAGCGTCGTTTCCGCCGCCACGACGTTGCCCGTGCGGAGCACATCGAGGAGATGCCGCCGCAGTTCGCCCGCCGCCTCCCCCAATCCGTTGAGATAGATTGGCTCGTCAATGTCGAGGTCGGCAGGAGACGGAATCGCCGTCTCGCCGATCAACGCGCGGACGATATGCGCCTCGGCGTACTCTTTCTGCGCATCCTGCACATAGCCCGCCCAGTAGACGGCGGGGAAATCCGCCCGGTATGCCCCCAAACCGGCATGCAGCGCGTGTGCCCGCTCAAGGAGGCTATCCGCCTCGGCAAACGCGCCCCGATGCACGGCGCGGATCGCCTTCGCGCTCAGCCGCACGATCTGCCGCGTGTCCGCCAGTGCCTTCTCGCGCGCCGCGTTCACTGCCTCCAGGCGTGCGAGCGCCGCATCCCCGATGGCGAGCAGTGCTGCGTGGTCGCCATGATCGCTCATCGTTCGTTCCTTCGTTGCTATCGCAGGGTGGGGTGGCTCTCGATCATGCAGCGCGCGCCGTCTCTCCCGCTGCCCGCCGTTCCATCGCCTCGCGCTGCACGCGCCGACCGTACGACATGGTGATAAAGAAGGTGAGCGCGAACATGCCGTAGAAGAGCACCTGCGAGACGACCAGGAAGACCGACGTCGAGAGGACGAAGACCAGCCCGACACGGATCAAGGCGTCCGCGACGAACATCACCCCCCAGATCACCGTCATCACCCGCATCGCGTGCTGGAAGCCGGGGTACTGCCAGCGGTCGTCCCACTGCCGCTGCCGCTCGGGGTCACCGCCAGTGGAGAACGACCGCGCCATATAGAACATCAGGGGGCGCGCCGTGAGGAGCGAGCCGAGGAGGACGAGGCCGAAGAGGCCGGTGAAGAACGATTCTTTGAGGAGCGTGAAGCGCGTGCTGCCGGAAATCAGGCTTGCCGCCGCGCTGAGAACGATGAAGAAGAGCGAGATGCCGGCGATGAAGTTCAGGTGGCGGGTGCGGACCCAACTCCAGAGGGTATAGCCGAGGGGAAAAATGGAGCCGGCGACGAGGGCGGGAACTGTCGCGACGCCGTTGCGCTTGAGCAGTTGATAGAGGACGACCGGGAGCACGCCGTTGATAACGAGGTTCGGCAGCAGGGAGCGCAGCATGCTCCTCCCGGACGGTTGCTCTTCATCCCTCACGGAGCGATTTGCCATCGAATCGGACATGGGTTGCCTCCTTCGTCGAGCGGCGATCATTCATCACTGCACGCAATTTACGATCATCATTGGGATCGGGCAACACTCAATCGCAGAGAGTATCACGCATGCACCGTTTCGAGAAGAATGAAGCGACGTCCCGCATTCTGCTCAGTCCTCAGTCCTACCCCACTCCCCAGGTATAGGCGAGCGCGCGGAAGCGGAGGCCGAGATCGTTGGCGGAGGGAGCGAAGCCCGTGACGCGATCCCGCACGGCGACGGTATCCTTCGAGAAGTCGAGCGGGAGAATCGGCAAATCAGTCATGATCTGCTGCTGAATCTTCGTGTAGAGGTCTTTGCGCTCGGATTGCTGCTCCGGTTTGTAGATGCCGCGCGCCTTGCTGAGCATACTATCCACGTCGGTATTAAAGTAGCGCCCGGCGTTGAGGCCCGTCTTCGCCGCGTCAATCGAGAAAAGTGGCGAGAGATCCGGGTCCACATCGCCGGCAAAACTGGCGACGAAGGCGTCGAAATCGTGTGTCCGCGTCACGCGATCAACGAAGGTTGACCACTTCTCCGATACAACGGTGACGTTGATGCCAACTTTTGCCCATGCATCGCGCAGCAGCCCGGCAT
>JBPCPB010000020.1:0-3268 GCA_050999735.1 Thermomicrobiales bacterium
GTCGGCGACGCACTGTTCGGGCGCGGTGGGAACACGATCTGTCATCCCATTGACGAGAAATGCCCGACTAAGACGGACAAGTTCCGCCCCATCGAGCGCATCGCCCCCGGTGTGATCACGCGCAAGATCGTGAACACACCGGTACAGACGGGTGTCAAGGCGATTGACGCGATCATCCCGATTGGCCGCGGCCAGCGCGAGCTGATCATCGGCGACCGGCAGACGGGCAAGACGGCTGTCTGCCTCGATACGATCATTAACCAGAAGGGCAAAGACCTCTGGTGCATCTATGTCGCCATCGGCCAGAAGCAATCCCAGATTGCGCAGGTCGTCGCGACCCTCGAGCGGTTCGGGGCGATGGAGTACACGACCGTCGTCGCCGCCAGCGCCTCCGATCCGGCGCCGCTGTGGTACATCGCCCCGTATGCGGGTTGCGCCATCGGTGAGGAAGTGATGGAATCCGGCCGCGACGCGCTGATTATCTACGACGATCTCTCCAAGCATGCGTGGGCATACCGTCAGGTTTCACTCCTGCTGCGCCGCCCGCCGGGCCGCGAGGCGTATCCCGGCGATGTCTTCTACCTACACTCCCGCTTGCTGGAGCGCGCCGCCCATTTAAACGAGGATTACGGAGGCGGGTCGCTGACGGCGCTGCCGATTATCGAGACGCAGGCGAACGACATCTCGGCCTACATCCCGACAAACGTCATCTCGATCACGGACGGTCAGATCTTCCTCGAAACGGACCTCTTCAATGCCGGTGTCCGGCCCGCCCTCAATGTCGGCCTCTCCGTCTCCCGCGTCGGTTCGACGGCGCAGACGCGCGCGATGAAGCGGGTCGCCGGGCGGATGAAATCGGAACTGGCACAGTTCCGCGAGCTGGCGGCCTTCGCGCAGTTCTCCTCCGACCTCGACCGCTCGACGCGGGCACAGATTGATCGCGGCCAACGGCTCACGGAACTGCTGAAGCAGCCGCAGTACGCGCCGGTGTCGCTGGAAAATCAGGTCGTCTCGATCTTCGCCGGCACGAACGGCCTGATTGACGATGTGCCGGTGCCGCAGGTGCGCGAGTTTGAGCGGCAACTGCTCGAATTCATGGGAACGCAGCACCCGGAGATTCTCAAGACGATTGCCGACTCCAAGGATTTGTCGAAGGAGAGCGAGGAAGCGCTGCGATCGGCAATTGACGAGTTCAAGCGCGGCTCGACCTTCGCGCAACCGGCCACCGGCCGCGCCGTCGCGGCGAGTTAAAGGGGTGAGCGATGCCTAGCGAGCGTGACATCCGGACGCGCATCCGTTCCGTCCGCAATGTTTCTCAGATTACCCGCGCGATGGAGATGGTCGCCGCGTCGAAGATGCGGCGCGCGCAGCAGCGGGTCGGCGCGAGCCGCCCGTACAGCGAGCGGTTGCGCGCGATGCTCGCCGATGTCGCCGCGATGGCAAGCGGCGCAGACGCGCAGGAGTATCCGCTCCTGCGCCAGCGCCCGGTGCATCGCGTCGAGGTGATCCTCGTCACGGGCGATCGCGGTCTCGCGGGAAGCCTCAACTCGAACATCATCCGGCGCACGACGCGCTTCCTCGTTGATGAGATGGAGTCGCAGCATGTCGAGGCGCAATTGGTTACCGTCGGGCGCAAAGGGCGCGATTTCATGCGCCGCTTTCAGCGCGAGATCGCCGCCGAGTTTATCGCCATCGGCGACCGACCGGCACTCGCGGACGTTACCCCAATCGCGCGTATTGCGATGGATGATTACATCAACGAGCGCGTGGACGCGGTCTATATCGCCTACACGCGCTACGTCAACACGCTGACGCAGCGGCCGGAACTCGTGAAGATTCTGCCTATTGAGCCGCCGGAAGAGCAGCAAAAGGGCAAGTACGGCGAATACCTGTTCGAGCCGAGCGCCGGGGCTGTCCTCGAACAGATCCTGCCGCGCTTCGTGGAAATCTCCGTCTATCAGGCGATCCTCGAATCCATCGCCAGTTACTACAGCGCGCAGATGGTCGCGATGCGCAACGCGACGGACAACGCCAAAACCGTCGTCAGCGATCTGCGTCTCGCGCTGAACAAGGCGCGGCAAACGCGCATCACCAACGAAGTCGCGGAAATCAGCGCCGGCGCGAACGCGCTCGGTGAAGTCGCGGGCTAGAAGGGAGAACCACCAAGACACCAAGAACACAGAGGACACAAAGAGACAAAAGGAGAATATTTCTTGGTGTGCTTGGTGTTCTTCGTGTCTTGGTGGTTCCGTATCAAACGTTCTTGATTACTGTATGAGGAGGCACAACGATGGCTACTGCCGTCATGGAAACGTGGAAACCTGGGCAACGCAAGGCAACCGGACACGTCACGCAGATTCGTGGCGTCGTCGTGGATGTCGAGTTCCCGCCGGATCAACTACCGGAAATCTACAACGCCGTCCAGACGGTTATGCCGGATGGCTCGACGCTCACGCTGGAAACGCAGCAGCACCTCGGCAACGACACGGTGCGCGCCGTCGCGATGTCCACGACCGACGGCCTGCGGCGCGGCCAGGAAGCGTGGGACACGGGGTCGCCGATCACCATTCCCGTCGGCCCGGAAACGCTCGGCCGCATCTTCGATGTGACCGGCAACCCGATTGACAACAAAGGCCCGGTGACGACGGAGCAGCACTTCTCCATCCACCGCCCCGCTCCCTCCTTCGAGGAGCAACTGACTTCCGTGGAGGTCTTCGAATCCGGTATCAAGGTGATTGATTTGATCGCCCCGTTCACGCGCGGCGGCAAGATGGGCCTCTTCGGCGGCGCGGGCACGGGCAAGACGGTTATTTTGCAGGAACTGATTCGCAACATCGCGGCGGAGCATGGCGGCTACTCCGTCTTCGCCGGTGTGGGCGAGCGCTCCCGCGAGGGGAACGATCTCTACCACGAAATGACGGAATCGGGCGTCATTGACAAGACGGTGATGGTCTTCGGCCAAATGAACGAGCCGCCCGGCGCGCGCCTGCGTATCGGCCTGACGGGCGTGACGATGGCTGAATACTTCCGCGATGTCGAGGGGCGCGATGTGCTCCTCTTCATTGACAACATTTTCCGCTTCGTGCAGGCGGGGTCGGAAGTCTCCGCGCTCCTCGGCCGCATGCCGAGCGCCGTGGGCTACCAGCCAACGCTCGCCTCCGAGATGGGGCAGTTGCAGGAGCGCATCACCAGCACCGCCAAAGGCTCGATCACTTCCGTGCAGGCGATTTACGTCCCGGCGGACGACTACACCGATCCGGCCCCGGCG
>JBPCPB010000023.1:0-18633 GCA_050999735.1 Thermomicrobiales bacterium
CGCCGCCGTCGTTGGTCGCGCTGTTGCCGGAGAAGGTGCTGTTCGTCACCGTCAGCGTGCCGTTGTTGTAGATGCCGCCGCCGTTGGTCGCGCTGTTGCCGGAGAGGGTGCTGTTCGTCACCGTCAGCGTGCCACCATTGTTGAGGATACCGCCGCCGTCCCCGGCCTTGCCGTGCTGAATCGTCAGGGTATTCAGGCTTGCCGTCACCGCGCTGTTCACCGCGAAGACCTGCACGCCGGTATTGCCGCCGGTGTAGCCGCCGTCCACCGCAATCGTCGCGCCCGTGCCGTCAATCGTCACGTTCTGTGCCAGCGTCAGCGTGCTGCCCACCACGATTGGACCCGCGCCCCCGCTCGTGCAGTTCAGCCCCGCCGTGAAGGAGATTGTGTCTCCACTCCCCGCCGCCGCGATCTCCCCGCGCAGCGAGCCGTCGCCACTCACTCCGCTATCGGTACAGTTCGTGACGGTGCGCGTCGCCGCACCCACATGCAGCGGATGCCAAAGGAAGAGGCAGGCGACGAAGGCGACCCCCGCGCATGCGAGCGTGTACGAACGCATCCGCGTGCCGATCATTCCCACCATCCGTATCCCCTTCCCCACATAATGACCGCTATTTATTTCCCTTTATTTCCCTATCGTCTATGAAAACGAATGAAAGCGCGAACGGTTGTAGAGAGTCTATCTGGGCGTATGCGTGCTAGACTGCGCTGCGTGGACGACGAAGGGAGATGCCGGGTTGGAAAACCGCCAGATTGCCGCCGCGTTTCGGGAACTCGCCGATCTGCTGGAGATTGCGGGCGAAGATCGCTTTCGTGTCTCCGCCTATCGACGCGCCAGCGAGACGATTCGCCACGAAGCCCGTCCGCTCGCGGAGTTGGCGGCGCGCCATCAACTTCAGTCGCTGCCGGGAATCGGCCCGGCCATCGGTGCCGAAATCACCGAGATGCTGACGACCGGCGACTTCGCCCACCTGAACACGATGCGCGGTGCATTCCCGGCGGTCGTTATCGCCTTGATGCGCATTCCCGGTATCGGCCCGAAGACGGCGGCGGCGCTCCACGCGCGCTTCAACCTACCGGACCTGGCGGCCTATGAGCAGGCATTCCAGTCCGGAGCGCTCAAAACGATCAAGGGCATCGGCGTGCATCGCGAAGCGGAAATCCTCAGCGCCCTGCACGCGCGGATCGCCACGGTGGGGCGCCTATTGCTCGGCACTGGCGTTGGTATCGCCGCGCAACTAATCGCGGATTTCCATGCCCGGCTGCCGGACGTGCCGATCGTGCCCATCGGCAGCCTACGACGATGGGCGCCGACGCTCGGCGATGTTGGCCTGCTCGCGGCGACGGATGCGCCCGACGTGGCGCTCGATCTCTTTGCCACCCTCCCCGATGTCTTAACGGTCGCCCGTCGGGACACCGACACGATCCGCGTCCGGTTGATAGACGGCGCGGAGGCGGAGTGCATCACGCGGCCCGCCGCGATCGCTGGCGGCGCGCTCCTCTGGCTGACGGGGAACAGGACGGTCGGTGATCAACCGGGATTCCGGGAAGCGCTGGCGGCATACGCCGAGGCGCGCGGCTTCACGTTGGATGGTAGCGGATTGCGACGGGGCGACCAGATGATCGAAGGAGACGAACATGACGCCTTCGCTGCGCTCGGCCTCCCCGTCATCCCACCCGAACTCCGCGAGGGCGGACAGGCGCTGGAAACGATCATCCGCTCCGGCGTGCCGCGTCTCGTCACGCTCGACGACATCCGGGGAGATTTGCATACGCATTCGGTCTGGAGCGACGGCACCGGCACAATCGCGGAGATGGTCGCGGCGGCGCGCGAGCGGGGGTATGCCTACTACGGCGTCAGCGATCATTCGTACTCGCTGCGCATCGCCAATGGCCTCGACTCGGAGCGGTTGCGCCAGCAGCGGGCGGAAGTGGATGCCCTCCATACGGGGATCGCCGTCTTGTGCGCCTGCGAGACGGAGGTGCATAGCGACGGTCATCTCGACCTCGATGCCGCCGTCCTGGCGACGCTCGATTACGCCATTGCCTCCGTCCACAGCGGTCAGCGCGGCGACCGCGAAACCGTCACCCGCCGCACCCTCGCCGCACTCGGGAATCCCTACATTGACATTATCGCCCACCCCACCGGCCGCATGCCGCTGCATCGCGAGCCGATGGACCTCGATCTCGACGCGGTGATCGCGGCGGCCGTGGACACGGAAACCTCGCTGGAAATCAACGCCGATTATCACCGACTCGACCTCGACGCGCCCCACGCCAAGCGCGCCGCCGACGCCGGTGTCATCATCACCATCAACAGCGACGCGCACAGCCCGGCGGGCCTCGACAACATGCGCTTCGGCGTGATGACCGCCCGCCGTGCCTGGCTCAGGCCGGAGCAAATCCTCAACTGCTGGCCCGTCGAGGAAATTCTCGCCCGCCGCGCCCGCCGCATCACCGGACATTAACGCTCAGTTGAGGACCGCCAGGTCGAGATCGCGGAGGCGCGTGGGGTCGGCGATCACGTCGATTGCGGCGATCTTCCCGCGCGTGAAGGTCAAACCAAGCACCATCATCAGCCGTCCACGCGGTGCCACAACGATCCCCACCGCGCCGTTGACGAGCGCCGGTCGCGCCAACTGCGCACGCCCCGCGTACTGCTTGGCCACGGCCGCTGCACCGTGAACCTCGCTCGGTGCACCCGCAGGCATGCCACGCCGGTCGGCGCGGAGCACGACATCGGGATCAAGCACGGCGAGGAGCGCGGCGAAGTCACCGGCGCGCGAGGCAGCAAGGAAGGCGTCAACCACTGCGCGCTGACGGGTGAGATCGGCGTCGGGGACCGTCGCCGCTCCCTGCACCCGATGGCGTGCCCGGCTGGCGAGTTGCCTGGTCGCAGTCGGGGAGCGCCCCACGATGGGTGCGATCTCGTCGAAGGGGACGGCGAACAGGTCGTGCAGCACGAAGGCGATCCGCTCGGCGGGGGCCAGCGTGTTGAGGACCACGAGCAGCGCGAGACCGACCGCGTCGGCCAGCAGCGCTTCGTGCTCGGGGTCGCTCCCGTCCGCCCGACTCATGTCGGGAACGTTCACTCCCATAGGCTCCTCGCGCCGCGACGTGCGCGCGCGCAGCATGTCGAGGCAGACCCGCGCGACAATCGTCGTCAGCCAGCCGCCGAGGTTCTCGACGCCGCTGGTGTCGGAGCGACTGAGGCGAAGCCAGGCTTCCTGCACGGCGTCGTCCGCCTCGCTCAGGGAGCCGAGCATCCGGTAGGCCACCGCCCGCAGGTGGGTGCGGTGTGCCTCGAATCGCTCCGCCAGCCAGTCGTGCTCGTCCATCGGTCACATTCCTTCGTTGTGTTCCATCATAGCAGTGATGGTATTCGTTCATCGGTCACATTCGCTCGTCGCGATCCGTCATAGGAGTGACGGCTGAAGTCCAGCCGATGTGACAAGGAGGCATGATGCAAGCACGAATGAAAAACCCAGCGATGATCCTTCCTGACGCCATGCAGGCCATACAGGCCCTGCTCAAGGCCACGCGAAAGGGCGGCGTGCCGTCGGCGACGCTCGAACTCGTCCACCTACGGGCGAGCCAGATCAATGGCTGTGGCGGCTGCGTTGACGCGGGTGCACGCAGCGCCAGGAAGGCAGGTGAAACCGACGAGCGCCTCTTCGCAGTGGCGGCCTGGCGGGAGACGCCCTACTTCACCGACGCCGAACGCGCCGCCCTCGCCCTCGCCGAGGCTGCCACCCGTCTTGCCGACCGGGCGGACCCGGTACCGGACGCGATCTGGGACGAGGCCACTCGGCACTATGACGAGCAGGGGCTCGCAGCGATTGTCCTCATGATCGCCACGACCAACCTCTTCAACCGCCTCAACGTTACCACCAGGCAGGTGGCTGGCGCCTGGGGCTGATATGATGGCCGGATAGTATTCGTCTAGTCCGCGCTGAACGCTTCGAGCGTCGGCGCGGACGTATGCGTCACGACATCAAGGCGGACGGCATTGCTCCCAACGAGCGCGCGCGCCGCCGAGATGAGGCTGCCATCGGCGCCAACACGCAGGCGCGGCAGGAGCTTTTTCCCCTGGCAATGCAACCAGACGCGGTCGTCACCAGGAAACGCTTTCAGGAGTTCGTAGAGGCGGTGGGGAAGCTCGTCCTCGTACGCTGGCGGGAGCCAGATATGGAAAAAGCGCTCCTCATGCGGCGCATCGAGGGCGGGCGCGACATCGGCGCACTGCCGCACGGCCTCGACAATTAGTTGCACCTGCTCGCCCCGGAAGTCCACGCGCGCATCCACCTCGATGACGACATCCGGGATGAGAGCGCCTTTGCATCGCTCGTAGGCTTCGGAGAAGGCGATCAGGTCGAGCGAGACACCATCCACGCCTTCGAGCGCGGCCCGGAGCATCATCGTCCCTTTTTTCGTGAGCATCGCGCGCGGCTCGATCAAGAGGCCGATCAGCGTTACCCGCTGCCCGGCCATTGCCTCGTCAATCGTGCCGAGATTGACGATCTGCTTGCCCCGCGCGCGCGCGGCGACCGTCGTGAGGGGGTGTTCCGACATGTAGATACCGAGCAACTCCTTCTCGTGCGCCAGTTGCTCCTTGACCGACCAGTCCGGCACGTCCGGCAGCGGCACATCGAGCATGTCCGTCGCACCGGGGACTTCCGCCCCGAAAAGCCCGAATTGACCCGCCGCCGCCGCCTTGCGGGTCGCCTGCGCCGCCGCCATCGCGCTCTCAATCGCCAGCGTCAGTTGCTGGCCGTTCCCCAGGTCGCGCATCGCGCCGACTTTAATCAGGCACTCCACGGCGCGCCGGTTGACCGGCGCGCCGACACTCGCGCAGAACTGCGCCAGCCCGACAAACTGCCCGCCTGATTGCTCCCCACGCGCGGCGATAATCCCGTCCACGACGCCAACACCAACGTTCTTGATCGCGCTGAGGCCGATCCGCACGGCGCGCTCCGGCTCGCCACCGTCGCGCGTCCGGGCCGTCTCCTCGACACTGAAATCCCGCTCGCTGCGGTTGACATCCGGCGGCAGGACAGCGATCTTCATCCGCCGACATTCCGCGATCAACTGAACGACGCGCGCCGTGTCTCCCTGCTCGCTCGTCAGGATGGCGGCGAGGAACTCTGCGGGATAGTGCGCCTTGAGCCACGCGCACCAGTAGCCAATCAGACCGTAGCATGTCGAGTGCGCCTTGTTGAAGCCGTAGCCGGAGAACTTCTCCAGTTCCTCGAAGAGCGGTTCGGCAACTTTCTTTGCGACGCCCTTCTTCGCGCATCCTTGTACGAAGCGATCGCGATGTTTCGCCATTTCGGCGGGCAGTTTCTTGCCCATCGCCTTGCGCAGGCTGTCCGCCTCGGCGAGTGAGTAATCCGCGAGCACGCGCGCGATCTGCATCACCTGCTCCTGGAAGAGCGCGAAGCCGTACGTCTCGCTCAGCACCGGCTCGAGATCGGGGTGCGCGTAGGTCACTTCCTCGCGGCCTTCCTTGCGCGCCGCGAACCGGGGGGCGTGCTCCATCGGGCCGGGCCGGGCGAGCGCGCCGACCGCGACCAGTTCGGCGAAGTTCCGCGGCTTGACGAGCGCGCAGATACGCTGCCCGGTCGGTTGATCGAGTTGGAAGATGCCCATCGTCTCACCGCGCATCAGTGGCGCGTACGCGGCCGGGTCCTCCAGATCGAGCGTATCGAGGTCAACGGTGATGCCGCGCCGTTCGAGCAGGTGCAGCGCCTTCGTCAGCACCGTGAGCGTTTTCAGGCCGAGGAAGTCCATCTTCAGCAGGCCGAGTTCCTCGAGCCAGCCCATCGGATAATGTGTCGTGATGCCCGCGTTGTCGCCCGTCCCGGTGCGCTGGAGCGGCACATGCTGAATCAGTGGATCGCGCGAGATGACGATCCCGGCGGCGTGCGTCGAGGCATGGCGCGACACGCCCTCCAATTTCCGGGCCGTATCGAGCAACCGCTGCACTGTGGCATCCCGATCATGGAGCGCTTTGAGGTCGGGCACCTGCTCCAATGCCTGACCGATTGAGACCGGATGCGCGGGCACCTGCGGGATCAATTTCGCCACCTGATCCACGTCGCCGTACGGCATGCCGAGCGCGCGCCCGACATCGCGGATCGCCGCGCGGGCGGCGAGCGTCCCGAAGGTAATGATCTGCGAGACCTGCTCCGCGCCGTACTTTGCCGTCACGTACTTGATGATGAGGTCGCGCCCATCGTCCGCGAAGTCAATGTCGATATCCGGCATCGAGATGCGCGACGGATTAAGGAACCGCTCGAAGAGCAGGCCGTGCCGCAGCGGATCAACCGTTGTAATGTCGAGGCAGTAGGCGACGATGCTGCCCGCCGCGCTCCCACGCCCCGGCCCGACGAGCACGCCATGCTCTTTGGCGTAGCGTACGAAATCCCAGACGACGAGGAAATAGGTCGGGAACCCCATATCGTTGATGACGCTCAGTTCAAATGCCAGACGCTCGGCGACCTCACCCTCGATGTGGCCGTACTTCCGCTGGGCGCCCTCACGACAGAGGTGTTCAAGATACGTCGCCGGTGTGAAGCCATCCGGCACCGCGAAATGCGGCATCAGGAAACCGGGAGTACCAAGTTGCAGGTCGCATTGCTCGACGACGCGCATCGTGTTCGTCACGGCGTCCGGGATTTCGCTGAATCGTTCGAGCATCTCGTCGCCGCTCTTCATGTAGATCTGGTCGGTCTTGCTCGCGAAGCGGTTCGGGTCGTCCACCGTCGCGCCCGTCTGGATACAGAGCAGAATGTCGTGCGCCGGATGATCCTCCCGGCGGACGAAATGCACATCATTGGTCGCGACGAGCGGCAGGCCGGTCCGCTTCCCCTCCGCAATGAGGAACCGGGTCATTTTCTGCTGCTCCGGCATGCCGTGATCCATCACTTCGAGGAAAAAGTGATCGCGCCCGAACCACTGCGTCATATCGTCAATCAATTGGCGGGCCGCATCGTCGCGGTCGTGCGTGATGTGTGCCGCGAGGTGCGAGGAGAGGCAGCCGGAGAGGCAGGTAATGCCATCCGCCTTTTGGGCGAGCAAGTCGTAGTCAATGCGCGGTTTGTAATAAAACCCCTCCAAACTCGCCTTGCTGGCGAGTTCGAGGAGATTTCGATAGCCCGTTTCGTTGCGTGCCAGAAGCGTCAGGTGATGGATCGGCGCTTTCTTTCGCTCGTGCCGCCCTTCGGGCGCGACGTATGCTTCCATGCCGACAATCGTGCGAAAGCCAGTCTTTTTGCCCGCCTTCATCCAATCCATCGCGCCGTACATCACGCCGTGATCCGTCAGCGCGGCAGCGGTCATGCCGAGTTCTTCCATCCGCGTCATGTAATCGGTGATCTTCCCCAGGCCATCCAGAAGCGAAAACTCCGAATGGAGATGGAGATGCGCGAACCCGACGGATTGCCGTGCGGAAGGATCCGTTGCCATATGCTCCCCCAGAAAGATAGTGACGAAGGCTCGCCAGAAACGACCGATCACCCTGTACGTTCAGACTACCAAAGTACGTACGCAGTGTCCATACACTAGCTAGAGATCGTGATTGGCGATCCGCGTGTATTCCTCAACCAGCAGGGCAAGGATGCGGCGGAGCGTCGCGCGCGATTGATCCGGCAATCGCGTGTCTTCGAGTAGCGCCGACAACTTGGCGAGCGCGGTTTCACCCGTGAGCAAGTGCGCCGGATCAACGGGCAGAAAGCCCGCCGCCATACGAAGATCGTCGGCATCACGGCCCGATGCATCAAGCCCGAGCGCGCCAACGAACTGCTCGACGACGACGCGCGACGGATCGCCGCGCCCGCCCGATTCCAACCGGCTGATGTATGAGTGGTTGAGCCCGGCACGCTGCGCGAGTTGATTCTGGGACAGCCGTTGTGCGGTACGCAGGCGCGTCAACGTCTGCCCAAAACGAACCGCCGCACCGCTGATCTCCTCTTGCGCCATCCGTTTCCTCCTATCATATAACACTGCTCCAGAATACCCTTCCCGTGCCAGATAGTCAATCCTGTGCCACCAAGGCACTGTCCGACGGCATCCCTGACTGACCGGCACTCGCTGTGACTATCGGTGAAATACGGGAAATCCTGCCGGTATTAGCGGGCTTCCCCAGAATCCGCGTATTGCCTCATTGGATACATGGTACGGGTGGAGGGATTCGTTGCCGCATCACACGTTCGTACCCTGTCATTGCCAGAGCGCTTCTTGTGCTGGCTGCTCACTCGTACTCAGCGGGCAACGGCTTCCCTTTTCGGTTCGGCGATGCGGGGCTTGGCAGCGTCTGATTCATGTGCTATGCTGCACCAGGCTTCGGGGAGTAGCTCAGCCTGGTAGAGTGCACGGATCGGGACCGTGAGGCCGGAGGTTCGAATCCTCTCTCCCCGACCACTTTAATTTTCGCCCGTATGATGCAGGAGGTACCCTCCCGCATGGGATTTGCCACCGCACGAGCCACACGCCACCCCTCTGCGGGGATCGCCTCCATCAAAAATTTCACGGTACGATTCCGCTGGCATCTCGTTATCCCGGCGCTTTACCTTGGCATCACCGCCCTCCTGCTCTGGCCGCTTGTCTTCCACATCCGTTCAGCGGTCGCGGATACCGTCGGTGATCCGCTCCTCAATGCGTGGACTTTACGCTGGGTGCAGCACGCACTGGTGACGCAACCAGGCCACCTCTACGATGGCAATATGTTCGCGCCCAATCTCCGCAGCCTCGCATTCTCGGAGCTGCTCTTGCCACAGGCGATCACGGCATGGCCTGTCTGGCTCGTTTCCCACGATGCCTTGCTCACCTCGAATGTGACACTGCTGGCGACGTACCCACTCTGCGGGATCGCGATGTACGCGCTCTGCCGCAGCCTCGGCGCCGTCCGTGGCGCCGCGTTCATCGCCGGTCTTGCCTATGCCTTCGCGCCCTTTCGGATGGATAACAATGCCCATCTCCAGGTACTCTCCATGCAGTGGATGCCGCTCGCGATCCTGGCGGTCATTCGCTTCATGCAGCGGCCAACGCGCTGGCGCTTCGCGGCCGTCACCGCGACGGTCACACTTGCCGCGCTATCGTCGGTGTATTACACGATGATGTTCGGCACCGGCTTGGTTGTCTTCCTCCTTGTCGAAGCGCTCCGCCAACGGCGGCTGTTCGCCGCGCGGCGTGCGGTTGCGCTCCTCGCGGCGCTCGCGATTGGCGCGGTCATTGTCGGGGCGATTGACGTGCCCTATCTGACAATGCGACGCGAGCAGGGCATCGTTCGCACCCTTGACGAGGCGTACGACGATTCCGCGCACAAAGCGTCCTATCTGACGGTCACACCGGGGAGTTTGGTATGGAATCGGTTGCTGCCGACATCAAGCCCCGAACATTCGGCGCTCTTTCCCGGCGCCGTTCTGCTCGTACTCGCGGTGGCCGGTCTTCGTCGCGTGCGTCGCCCATGGATGGGCGGGTTCGCCGCGCTCGGCGTGGTGAGCCTTCTCCTTTCGTTCGGGCCAACATGGGGCGATAAGGAGTCTGGCATACCCCTCCCGTATCGGTTCTTGTATCAGCATATTGTTGGTTATCAGGGCATTCGTGGCCCGGATCGCTTTGCCGCCGTCGTCCTGCTCGCCCTCTGTCCGCTCGCGGCCCTCGGTGCGACGTGGCTCTGGCACGCGGCCGTCTGGCGTGACGTGCGACTGCTCCGGTTCGCACCACTCGTCGTTGGCCTCTGCGCTCTCTTCGTTGTGGCGGACGACGCGACGCGACTGCTCCCGACCATCCCGGTTGATCGGTCCGCGACGACGCTCGCGCCGTATCGCTGGTTGGCGACCCAGACGGACACCGGCATCGTTGCCGAATTCCCCGTGGCATCGAGTGAACAGGAGACGGCATTTTATTCGGCGTATCACTGGCATGACGTCCTCTGGGGCCATTCGGGTTTCATCCCCGCCGCAACGTATCAATTGCGCGGCCGTTTTATTGGCCGCGACGATCTCCCCGGCCCGAACAATCTCGACGCACTCGCGGACATGGGGGTCGGGACGCTCCTCATTCATCGCCCCGCCTACCCCCCGGACAGACTCGCCGCATTGACGCGAGACTTGCGGGCCAGCCCGGCAAATGTCGCGTTCCTCGGAACGGTCGGCGACTGCGATATCTATCACCTGCGCCAGAATGCCAATGCGCCGCCCCTCGCGGCAACCGCCACCTTCAAGATCAATCCCGCCGGTAATCTCGACCGGCTGCCCGGTCAACTGACACTGACTAATGCCGGCACTGACGCCCGCATGCTCTATACACGCGGTCGCTTCGACTTCTCCGCCGAGATTCGGGACGCGGCGGGCAAGCACGTCTCATCACAACCCGTGAATATCATTCTCCCCGCCGCCATCGACAAGGGAACGACGACCGTGCCGCTCTCCGTGACGCTGCCGAGGGAGCCGGGCGTCTACACGATTGATCTCCACTCGACGAATATCCCCATCCTGGAGAACCAGCCCTTGTTCACGGTCACCGTTATCAGCCTGACGGCATTGCCGCATCTCGCCCTCACGGGCACGGACGTGACAAGCCCGCCCCTGTACGAGCCAGGCGAGAGCGTCGCCATGTGGGTGACAACGAAAGACGGCAAGACGATCGCACTCCGCGACACGACCGCTCTTCCCGATGGCACATTGCACGTCACACTCGCGCCACTCCCGCCCGGTGCGGCGCAAGTCGTCGCCCACGGGAAAGCGAGCGGCGTCGAACTCTGGGTCGCGCCGCCTTGACCGCCGCGCGCCGCGCGCGTACGCTCTGCCGAGCGCGGGAATGCGCCGTGGTTGTTAAGTGACATATTCGGCTGGCGCCCAAGGCGAGTCGAGGAGCGAAAAATGGAAAGTCAGACGGTAGCGGTAGCGGTAGCGGCATCCGCGTTCGATGTCGCGATTATTGGCGGTGGCCCTGGTGGCTACGTCGCCGCGATTCGGGCCGCACAGGAGGGGTTATCCGTCGCCGTCATAGATCGTGGCCCGCTCGGCGGCACCTGCCTCAACTGGGGATGCATCCCCACGAAAGCGCTGCACCATACGGCGGAAGTGTGGCGCACCGTCCATGATGCGGCAACATACGGTGTGCAGGTCGGCGAGGCGACGCTCGACTTCGCGAAAGCGATGGCGCACAAGGACGAGGTCGTTCGCACCCTCGTGCGCGGCATTGACGGCCTGATGCAGGGAAACAAGATCACTGTCCTGCGCGGAACCGGGTGCCTGCTCACCGTCGCGCCGCCGCATCGCGTCGCGGTCAATGACATTGATGGCGGCACGCGGGAGATTACCGCGACCAACGTCATCATCGCCACCGGCTCCGTGCCGAGCATGATACCGATTCCCGGCCTTGATCTGCCGGGCGTCGTCACGTCAGACGGCATTCTTTCTCTCACCACACAACCGAAACGACTCGCCGTGATTGGCGGCGGTATTATCGGCATGGAGTTCGCGACGATTTTCGCCGCGCTCGGCACGACGGTCAGCGTCGTCGAGCGCCTGCCGAACATCCTCACCGGTGTCGAACCGGAGATGATCCGTCGGGCACTGCCGATGTATCGTAAGATGGGTCTCGCGATCACCGTGGATGCCTCGGTTGAAGAAGTGACATGGGGCGACGACGACGATCTCGCCGTGCATTACCGTAC
Source organism: Thermomicrobiales bacterium (assembly GCA_050999735.1). Lineage (GTDB taxonomy): Bacteria > Chloroflexota > Chloroflexia > Thermomicrobiales > JALYUS01 > JALYUS01. The sequence goes on from JBPCPB010000023.1 coordinate 11,684, forward strand.
GGCGGACGGCGCGCAGTCGTTTGAAGCCGATGCGGTGCTCGTCGCGGTGGGGCGCGTACCGTACACCGAGGGCGCGTGGGCAGCGGATGTGCCGCTGGAAAAGGACCGGCGCGCCGTGAAAGTGGACGCCGGATTGCGCACGAATCTGCCCGGCGTCTACGCGATCGGGGATGTCGCATTGATGCCGCAGTTGGCGCACACCGCCTCGATGCAGGGCGAGATCGTTGTCGAAAACATCACGGGCCATGACGCGCAGTACGATGCCTCAGTCGTGCCGAACTGCGTCTTCACGCTACCGGAGATTGCCGGGGTCGGCCTCACGGAGGAACAGGCGCGCGAGCGATTCGGCGATGCCGTGCGCACCAGCATCTTTCCCTTCGCGGCGATTGGCCGCGCGCAGATTCTTGGCGAGACGGCGGGCGTCGTCAAACTGGTCTGTGGCGCGGGAGAGAAACTACTCGGCGCGCACATCATCGGCCCGCGCGCCAGCGACCTAATCGCGGAACTCGCCCTCGGGCTGCAACTGGGCGCCACCGCCGCCGACATCGCGCGGACGATCCATGCCCACCCCACCTTGCCCGAGGCAATCCACGAAGCGGCGCTCGGCATCGTGCATGGCCGCCCGGTCCACGCGCTGCGATGATGACATGATCGTTCAGGAGCGCGCGACGACCGAGACGGAAGCGGAGTTGACCGCCTTGGTTGACCGCTGGACCGCACACATGCGCTGGCGGAAGAACTATGACCGCTGGCGCGAAGACCGCCTCTGGCAAGAGGACCACCAGACGGCGCGCCTCCGGGCGATCGCGCGCCACACGAAGCACTTGACGGGCACGCGGGTGCTGGATATTGGCTCCGGCATGGGCGGTTTCCTCGTCGCCGCGACGCTGAACGGCATGTCCGCGCTCGGCGTCGAGCCGAACGCGGCGTATTGCCGCATTACGCGCCTGCGTGGCACGCGCTACGGCGTTGCCGCCGCAGTCATGCGCGGCGTCGGGGAGGCGTTGCCGTGCCCCGATGCGTCCTTTGATGTCGTGCTCGCCCAGGACATCCTCGAACATGTCCGCGACCCGGACGCGACGATGCGCGAGATCCGGCGGGTCCTCGCACCGGAGGGCATGGCGCTCGTCACTGTCATCAACCGGCTGGCCTGGCGCGATCCGCACTACCATCTCTTCGGTATCAATTGGCTACCACGCGCCATCGGGGAGCGGATCATCGAACGCATTGGCCGATCCAAGCGCGCGGCGCGATTCAGCGACAACCAGCGGCTCGGCGATATGTACTATGACACCTTCGCCGGTTTCCGACGGCGCGCCCGCACCTGCGGCTTCACGATCACCGATATGAAAGAGCAGGCGCTGGCGGAGCGATCATCACCGCCCACCGGGAAGTACGCGCCGCTTGTGCGGGCGCTCTCGCGGATCGGACTAGCGATGCCCACGTACCGGCTGCACCGCTTCGCGGTTGCCAGCACATTCGAGATCGCGCTTCAGCCCACCGGCGGACCACGATGAGCGCGCCAGCGACGACTGTGCCGCCCGCGAATCACCGCGACAACCGTACTGCACTCGGCGCGCATGCCACGAAGGCGGCCTTCTGGAACACCGTCCTCTTACCCGCGAAACTCGGCGCGCATCTGCTGGCCCAACTCGTCCTCGCCAATGCACTGCCGAAGGCGGAATACGGCGTCTATGTCCTCGCCCTGGCGGTCGCCGTCACCTCTGGCTCACTCGTGGACCTCGGCACCGAGCGCAGTGTTGTCAAGTTCCTGCCGGAGGTGGCAGGCAGGCAGGGGCGGCGCGGCGTGCGAACGCTGCTCTCATGGGTCTTTGGCTTCAAATTCGCGGTGCTCGTACCCGTCATTTTGTTCGCAACCCTCTTTCATGCGGCGTTTTTTCGCTATCTCGATAGACGAGTACCGGCGATTCCTGTGGACAAAGTGAATGACCAGGTGGCCGTCCGCGAGCATGATCGGATTGTCTCGTTAGTCACTAGCCAGCATTGGACGATCTTTTTCTCCGTCGTCTCATTGGTCCTCGTCGGGGCATTTTACGATGTCGCGATGCAGAGCCTCGTGGCCACTTTCAAGAACAAGAGTTGGAACATCATCACGATTCTCGTTACTTTGCTCGATCCGATCATCGTCTCCGTGATCGTGTTGACGGGTGGCAATATCGCAATCGTCCTGATCGGGCGGGTCTTCGTCGCCCTCGCGGCAATGGTCCTCGCCGGTGGATTCGCAATCTTCGCGGTGCGAGAATCGGCCGATATTGAAAGCCAGTACGTCACGGACGACGCGCGTGGCCGCCCTTTGCCGATCCGGCGTTTCGTCTTTTACGCATCGCTTCAGTATGCCCTCCAGGTGACGAGTTTTCTCACGTCGTACGCGTTCGCGGCGATTATTCTCTCGAATGCGGACGAGATTGCCGGCTATCGCATCGCGTCCGGCACGGTGACCGAGGTTCTCAGCGCCCTCACCGTGCCGATCATCGGTATTCAGGTACCGATCTTCACGCGGATTTTCACGGCGCGTGACGGTCGGCAACTCGATATCGCCTTCGGGCTCGTCGCCCGCTTCCTCGCGCTCGTCCTGATACCGGGCGCCGTCGGTCTTGCCCTGCTCGTCCCGAACTTTTTTCGTATTTTCTACCCGCAGTACGTTTCGTTCACCGGTGTCTGCATCGTGCTGATTCTCTTTCTCTTCGCCGAAGCCTGCCTCAGCACCGGCACGACCGTGCTTCTCACCTTCGAGCGGTACAAACCGGTGATCGCGGCGCGCGCCATCGCGCTGCTCTCACTGCCGGTCATGTTCTTCACCGCCCGTTCATACGGCGCGATGGGCGCCGCTCTGACCGCCGGTGGATTCGCGGCTCTCGCGGCATTGGTTGGCACGATCGCCGCGACGACACTGCTGCCGATTCGCTATCCACTCGTTTTCGTGCGGCGCGTCGGCATCGCGGCGGGCTGCATGGCGGTTGTCGTCGCTGGGCTTGCCTTCACGGTTGGGCGCGTCCCCAATAACCCGGGCGGTGGACTGCACCGTGTTGTCTGGCTTGCCGTCACGGTGGTAATCGCGGCACTCGGCGGCGCGGTCTATCTCGCGGTCTTCCGGCGGATCGGCGGCGTCGAGCAAAGCGATATTGAGCGACTGCGCGGCTTGCGCATCCCGGCGCGCGGCCTCGTTCTCCGCGTGCTGATCGGCTCGTGGACGTGACGCGCGTCGCCCTCGTCAATCTGACGACGACGACGAAGATCGGCGGCGTCGAGACCTTCGTCTGGGAACTTGCCCGCAATCTCGCGCTGCGGGACATTGGCGTGACGGTGATCGGCGGGCAGTCGCACTCACCGCCCGCCCGGAAGATGATACCCGGCGTCCTGGTGGAGACCGTTCCGTATCTCGATCGGGCGCGGATCCGCCGTATCCCGCTGCTCGGACGGCGCTATGGATTGACGAAACTGCTCGAACGGCTTTCGTTCGGTTTGCGGGCGCGCACCGTGATCGAGCACGGTATGTTCGATATTGTCCATATTCACAAGCCGTTCGATTTTCCGCTCGCGACATGGATTGGCACGCGGACAGGCGCGCGAATCATCTACAGTGCGCATGGTCGCGACTTTTTCCCCGGCGACCGGCGCTTCACCCGTGCGATCACCACCTTCACGGCATGCAGCGCCTACAACGCCGCCGAGGTACGCGCACGGTACGACAGAGCCGCGCACGTCATCTACAATGGCATTGACATCGAACGGTTTTCGCCGCGCGAGGCAGATATGGCGTGGCGGCAACGTATCACGGGCGGCTCCGCGCCGGTCATCCTCTGGGTCGGCCGGCTGGAACGTTGGAAGGGCACGATTGACGCGCTCCGCGCCCTCGCGCTGCTCGATTGTCCCGCGCACTTGGTGATCGTTGGCGATGGCCCGGAGTCATCGCGGTTACACGATGCCGCACGCTCGCTCGGTATCGCTCACCGCGTTCACCTCCTCGGTGCGCGCGATCATGCAACGTTGTCGGATGTTTACGCCTCGGCGGACATCGTGGTCGGGACGAGTTTCGCGAATGAAACCTTCGGCATGGCGCTGGCGGAGGCGTCGGCGTGTGCGCGGCCCGTCGTGGCGACGCGGTTCGGCGGTTTCCCGGAGGTCGTCCGCGAGGGCAAGACTGGACTGCTCATCCCACCGCGCGATCCGCAGGCACTCGCCGCCGCGCTACGGAGATTGCTGCACGACCCCGAACAGCGGCGAGCAATGGGCGAGGCGGGCCGCGCGCATGTCGTCGCCCATTTTTCCTGGCCGGTCGTCACCGACCATGTGCTGCGGCTCTACGGGGAGGCGCTCGGTGAAGATTGATTTCGTGACGACTTTCGGGATTGTCCGGGGCTTCCCGTCGTTCCCGGAAGCGACGCTTGCGCGCCAGTTCGTCGCCGACGGCCACGATGTGCGCGCCCTCACCTATTTCGCGAAGTCGTCCGCCATGATAGACACGCATCACGAGGTGATAGACGGCGCGGTCGTTCATCGCATCCGGCGCAAGGGCTTTTTCACGCCTGGCGTCCTCGGCTGGATCGCGCGGGATAAACCGGACATCGCGCATCTGCACCATCTCAGTAACCGTCTCTCCGCGCTGGCGCTCCCGGCGTACCACGCGCGCGGCGTCCCGGTCGTCTTCTCTCCCTACGGCATCCTGCACGATCCCGTGCTCGTGGACGACACGGACCGGCCCCTTGCCACACCGCTGCATGCCGATCGCATCCAATCGTCGCTCGTGCGTACCGCGAAGGCGACGGGGATCAGGCGCGGCACGCCGATCTGGCTGCTCCACCGGCCCCTCTTCGCCGCCGATGCCGTGCATGCGATGTCGTTGCACGAGAAGCACGTGCTGATTGCGCTCGGTGTGCCGGAAGCGCGCATTCATTTCATCCCGGTGGGGATAGACGCGACCCTGCTGGAGAGCGACGCACCGATTGCGCGCACCGAAGCGCCGACCGTGCTCTTCCTCGGGCAGACGAAGTACCGGAAGGGCTGGAACATCCTCGTGCGGGCGATCCCCGCTGTCGTGCAGGCGATTCCAGACGCCCGTTTCGTCTTCGCGGGACACACCGGCCGCGACCGAGCGGAGTTCGACGCGCTCGTGCGCGCGGTCGGCGTGGCGTCAGTCATCGCAGCGCCGGGGCGGGTTTCCGAGGCGGAGAAAATCCGTTTACTCCGGTCATCGTGGGCGCTGACGTTGCCGGCGCGCTATGAGGGGTTCGGCATCCCGCTCGCCGAGGCGATGATGATTGGTACGCCGGTGGTGACGACGGATGTGCCCGCGTGCAACGAGATCGTCCGCGATGGCGAGACGGGTCTGATTGTGCCACCGGACGATCCCGACGCACTCGCGGCGGCGCTGATTCGCCTACTTAGCGATCCGCCCCTCCGCACGCGACTCGCGCGGGAAGCGGAACGCGATGTCATGCGCCGCTACGAAGCGCGCGTCGTCGCGCGGCAGTTCGAAGCGCTCTATGCATCCCTAATCGCGGAGCGCCGATAATGCGGGCGCTCTACTTCACTGGCGCCTATCGCCCCGATTCGATGGTCAGCCACACCCACGGCGAACTCGTCGCGGCGCTGCGCGCGCGCGGCGCGGTAGTCGAGATTGCGACCGTCGGCGCGGCAACGCAGGCACACGACGTGGAGGTATCCACCGACCAATATGGGACGACCGTCTGGTCGCTTCGTCTCCCCCAATCACGACGACAGCGCCTGATGAACGCGTACGCCGCGCGTCTCTGGGCGTTCCCGCCCTTTGGCAACCTTGTGGGTGCGCTGAAGCGGTTTCTGACAGCGGATCGCCTGGCGAATTACAATATTCTCCATATCGGCATGGCGTATCCCTATGCGACGGCGTTCCGGCATGCCCTCCACAATCGCCACAGCCCCCAGACGCTCGTCACGATCACCGGCGGTGACGTGCTTACCAATGACGAGACGGGATACGGGTATGGCCGTCGGGTTGTACCGCGCGTCGCGATCCGCCGCACGCTCCGGTGGGCGAGCCTCGTGCAGGCAAATTCGCCGCATACCGCTGCGGCCGTCGAAGCATACGGCTGTCCGAAAGGGCGCATCGTGATTCAGCCACCGCAGACGGCGCACGAACCGCTGGCAGCAGACGCCGTCCCTGCCTATCGCGCGCTCTGCCGGGAAGAGCTGGAGCGCGAGGGGGCGGTCCCACATGGCCATCTGCTCGTCGGGATCGGGCGCATGGTCGCCATCAAAGGGTATGACGACGCCATCCGCGCGCTGCCGCGTATCCGCGCTGCCCACCCGAAGACCACGCTGCTGCTCGCCGGCCCCGCACGTGACGCTGCCGCCCAGGCGTATGTCGCGTCGCTCCGCGCTCTCGCCGCGTCGCTCGGTCAGCAGGACGCACTGCGAATCATGGATCAGTTGCCATTCGAGACCGTCCCGCGCTATTTCGCGGCGGCAGACCTCGCGCTCATTCCGTCGCTCCTCGATGGCCTCAACATGACCGGCGTCGAGGCGGGCGCGGTCGGGACGCCATCGGTCGTCAGCGCCGCCGCTGGTCTCGCGGCCTCTGTGGAAAAGTTCGGCGCCGGTTCCGTGACGCCGCCGCGCGACCCTGCGGCACTGGCAGCGGCCATCACCCGTCTGCTCGATGACCGCACCGCGTGGGAACGCGCGTCGCGGGGCGCGAACCGAATGGCAGCGTCCTTCTCGTTGGATCACACGGCGGACGGCATACTCGGCCTGTATCAACGTCTCCTTGCCGGATAAGAGGCGAGAGCAAATCCTCTCGGAGAGGAATTGAACCGCCAAGACGCCAAGGACGCCAAGCGAAAGGAGAGAAGAAGAAGGATTCTCCGTGTTTTCTTGGCGTCCTTGGCGTCTTGGCGGTTCAGAAATCGGCTCTTAGCCATCTCTTGTCTGTGCTATACTCGGCACCCGAC
>JBPCPB010000044.1:0-17973 GCA_050999735.1 Thermomicrobiales bacterium
GGAGTGGGGGAGTGGCTTCTCCATCTTGTCTCCCAGAGGAGAGTTCCCTCTCCCGAAAAAAACCCGCGGTCCCACCCCCCCGCTACCATGACGACCGGGAAGTGAGGGAACATGCAGACGCGGCAACATGAGCCCGACGCACCGTTGCACCGCGCACCCGCGCGCGCCGTGCTATCGTTTTTTCACGGCATCGCGACGGACGAGTTGATGCACGCACTCCTCGTCCTGCTGATCGCCACGTTCGTTGGCCTCGTCATTCTCGACTGCGTCGTGACCCGCCTCGCACCGAGCGGCATCCCCGCCGCAGGCATCACAACGCCCGTCGCACACGTCTTCCCCGCCTTTCAGGATACTCCGTCGCGCGCGCAGACGAACGGCAAGCCTCTCACGGTCACGCTCCGGGGGACGGGCACGCGCATCGAGGCGGGCTACACGCCGACGCGGTACGTCTTCCTCGTGAACCCGCCAAATGACCCGCCACGTACGCTCTGCGATACGAATATGCCAACCTGTGCGTTGCCCCTCGATGGCTCGCGGCAGCAGGCAGGAACATGGATTGTAACATTGCGCGTCTACGACAACACCGGCGGCTCGGCGGAAACACGAACGCGCTTGCGGGTGACGTAACGAGTCGGCAGTCGGCAGAGGAGAGCGAAATCCACCGACGACTGCCGACTGCCGACTAACGGAGGTAGCAATGGCAACACAGATCGGCCCCCTGACCGGGCGCGTGGCACTCGTGACGGGCGCGGGAATGGGCATCGGACGGGGAATCGGCGAGGCGCTCGCCGCGCGGGGCGCGACGGTCGCCTTCCACGCGTCGCACTCGATTGAGGGCGCACGGGAAGCGGCAGAGAACGTTACCAGGCAGGGCGGCATAGCCATCGCGCTGCACGGCGATCTCACGCGGATCGCCGATGCCCGCCGTGCGGTAGACGAGGCGGTCGCCGCTCTTGGGCGGCTCGATATCCTCGTCAACAATGCGGGCGTGACGCGCGCCGTCCCCTTTCTTGAGACGACGGAGGAGACCTACGCCGAGGAGTTCGACCTGAACATCCGCGCGATGTTCTTCGCCGCTCAGCAGGCAGTGCCGCATCTGGAACGCGGCACGGGGCCGTGCATCCTCAACATCACCAGCGTGCACGGCTTCGCCGGGTTGCCGAATCACACCGCCTACGCCGCGACGAAGGGCGCAATTATCGCCTTCACGCGGCAACTCGCCATCGAACTCGCGCCACGAAAGATTCGTGTCAACGCGATCGGGCCAGGGCTGATCGAGGTGCCACGCTACTTCGACGATCCCACCTACACGAGCGAGCAGGGCGGCGCGCGGGTGCCGATTGGTCGCGTCGGCCACCCAGACGATGTCGGCGATGTCGCGGCCTTTCTTTGCTCGGACGAGGCGCGGTTCGTGACCGGGCAGGTGCTCTACGTGGATGGCGGCACGACCGCCGCGATGGCGATGCCTTTTCCGAGGGAAAAGCAATGAGCAATGAGCAACGCGGGGAAATCACCCCGCGTTGCTCATTGCTCATTGCTTTATTGATGATCGTACGCGACGAGTTTTGCGCCGCTTTCGCCGCTGCGGAGTTTACGGAGCGCGGTCCGTTCGATCTGCCGGACACGCTCGCGGCTGATGCCGAGTTGGCTGCCGACTTCCGCCAGGGTGTACTGGCGCGGCTTTGTGATGCCGAAGCGCAGATCCACGACCAACCGCTCGCGCGGCGCCAGCGACTCCAACGCCTCGGCGATCTCCTCGCGCAGAAGCCCCGCCGAGACTTCGGTTTCGGGGTTCTCGCCCTCCACCTTGTTCCCGATCACATCGCCGAGCGTCACATCCTCGTCGCTACTGATCGGCACATCGAGCGACAGCGTCTGCTGCGACATCCGCATCATTATCTCGACGCGCTCCGGCGGTAGTTCGGCTTCCGTTGCGATCTCCTCAATCGTCGGGCGGCGCCCCAGTTTCTGACTGAGCGTCTGTACCGTACGATGAAGACGCGAGACCGCTTCGCCCATATGGACAGGCAGGCGGATCGTCCGCCCCTGGTCGGCGATAGCGCGCGTAATCGCCTGGCGGATCCACCACGTCGCATACGTGGAGAAGCGAAAGCCCGTCTGCCAGTCGTACTTATGTGCCGCGCGCATCAGGCCGATATTCCCCTCCTGCACGAGATCGAGCAGAGTCAGACCGCGCCCGACATACCGCTTCGCGACACTGACAACGAGCCGCAGGTTATGCCGCACCATCTGTTGCAGCGCGAGTTCATCCCCCGCCTCGATCCGCTGGGCGAGCGCGATCTCCTGCTCGTGATTCAGGAGCGGCTGCGCGCTGATTTCGCGCAGATATGCCCGGAGCGAGTCGCTATCATACGGCGTCACGTCCGGCAGGATATTCCGAGCCGCGTCGTCCCGGTCCTGACGCCGTTCCGCGATGCTGGAAAGCACGGGGCGATTCGCGGCGGCGCGATGAGACGATATTGGCGTTATTTCCGCATAGACCGCATCGTCGCGGCGTAGATTGGCATAAACCATGTGAAAAACCCTCCGGTCCCTTGACGAGATGCAGGCCAACAGCGCCATTGCCGCCGGTACTTTCTACAACGTCCAATGCCACCGAATCCTTCCCCAAAGCCCCTGTCCGCACCATACGTGCCAGCAATCGTTTTCGCTCCCATTACATAGGATGTACGCGCTCATTCCCACATTGGATGACAATTCGCGGAGCATATGCACGACTATCTACGTGTATGGCGCCGCGACTGATACACTATCGGCGCGATATCGCACGAAGCGAGAAACGGATGATGACCGAACGCGCGGGAGACATGCCGCTACAGACAGGCCAGCATGCCGTCTTCGCGCTGCCATGCAGCGTGGCGAGCGGGATCGCCTACCTCAACCCCACGATCGTCCTCAACGCATTGCCGGGCGTGGAGCGCGTCATCCAGCGGCAACGGGGCGCCTATCGCGTCACGTTCGCGCCGATTCACGTCCCCGGCATCTCACTTCGTCCCGCCGCCGAGATTACATTCGCCACGACGAATAGTCAGGTCGCGATCCGAAGCATTGCGGAAGCGCCGCATGATCTCCAAGCAGGCGAGGTTGCCACGCGCGTCATTGGCCTCTTTGTCCTCATGGCGACTGCTACCGGCTGCGACGTGCATGCATCGTTGCGGGTCGCGGCCAGTGTCCCTGCTCGTATCCTGCCAGCGCTGATGCCGCGCAGCATCGCCCAGCGGGCGGCGGAAACCGTGCTCTCCCAGCGGATCAAACAGGAAGTCCAGATGATGACCCGTGCGCTCGTCCAGGGGTATGCCGCATGGGAGCGTTCGGAGCACGCGGTCCGGGACTCGGAGTAAAGGGCTTCCGCGAACCGTGAACGCCAAGTCTTTCCGCAGGATATTGCGCTATGTTATGCACTTGACGGCATAACTGCTGTGCTGGTATCGTCATACCCGCATACCCGTGTGCGTGCATCACGTCCGCCGTGCCGGGCGGGGCAGAGGAAGGGCGGAAGGATGGGCAAACTACTCGTCGGGCGGCCGACACTGACGATGGAGTTTGTCGTCTCCGCGCCGCTGGATTTCGTCGTGACGCTCGTTCTTGTCTATCGGGTGCCGGAGATGGGCGCGCAGGCGGATATCTGGTGTAGAGAGACGCGTGCGGCGCTGGATGCGGAGAGCGCGCACATGCTCGACACGCTGTATGGCTCGTCCGGCCGCAGTATCTACTTCGCCGAAGAGCTCCTGATGTCCTTCGATCCCCTCGCACCCGACCGCCGCACCGCGCCCTATACGACTTATCGCGCCTCGCTCGCGCGTCAGTCTCCCGCCTGGTTCCAGAATGCATTGAAGCGGGCGCTCCGGCGCGTCCATCACGAGCAGGGAGATAGCCGTATCCCCGACCCGGCGGACGGCGACCGCGCCGCGTGGGAACACTTCCTCGCACCCGGCATCACGCGCGCGAAACTGGCGGACATCGTCGCGCTCGCGATGCACCCTGCTAATTTGAAAGCGAAGACCCTTGCGCTCTACGACGCCTATGAAGAGCAGTTCCATGCGGCGGATCTCGCCGCCTCACTGGAGCCGCTGCACGGTGCGGCGGAGCGGGCGGAGCGACTGCATGAGTCCTATCTCGACGAAGCGTTCGCGGACATGACGGGGAACCGCCTGCCGCCGGAGATCGAACAGGCGGCGCGGGAAGTGGAGCGAGCGACGTTTGTGCCCTGCGTCCATCTCGGCCCGTTCCTTTCCTATGTCCTCTATCCGCCGGAACTCGTCGTCTACTTCGACGCGACGCGGCCGCTCGGCCGTCCGGCGCGCAACGGACGGGTGGCGGAGGAGCCGGTCGCGACAGACGATCTGGCAGCGCTGCGGGCGTTGGCGGACGGCACGCGCCTCAGGATCATCGCGATCCTCCGCGATGGTGAACTCTACGCGCAGGAAGTCGTTGCCCGGCTTGGCATCTCGCAGTCCGCCGTCTCGCGCCATTTGAGCATGCTGGAATCGGCCGGAATCGTCCGCGTCCGCCCCACGAATGGGATGAAGTATTACGCTGTCAACGCGGGGCGCTTGAAACGCCTCGCGGAGTCATTAGGCCACCTCGCGGAATAATATCGTCGCGATAGTGGTTGCCAATAACAACCGATGGTATGAATCATGCGAACCCTTGTGTGACGGACATTCAGCCGGATACCCTGTCCAAAGGTATAGGTTCGGTTCCTGGTCATTGGAAGGGTTGACCTGACCGGGGTGGCATGATATAGTGACAATGTTCACAAACCGGAGACGCAATAGACGGCGACCGGGAACGCTTAACAACAGGATGCCTTGCTGGTTCGCTGGTTTGAGGTATTCAGAAGATGTGCAGCCTCACACCCATGCGGGTGTTGGCGATAGATATCCCCTCTGATTTCCTCTTGTGACGGGCATCACCACGGTGATGTCACCCGCCTTAACAGCCTAGCCCGACAATTCGGTGGAACACCACCGCCGATGCGATGGGCACCTACGGCAAATGTGACCCGCGCCCTCGATCCTCTATCGGGGGCGCGACGTCGTTAATGCAGCCAGAGCGATCGCACGCGGACGCCGATTCCCTCGATCATTTCACCGCGACGTTTTCCGCCGTCGCTTGGTTGGGGAACGTCCAGAAGTCGTGCCGCGGGGCGCCGACTGCTTCGTTGCGCCAGCCGCCGTTGTCGTCGGCAGAGCAGCGTGCGGGCTGCTGACCAGGTCATTGCGGACGTATCCGTCTTGCGTTCGATAGGTCACTTTCACCCAGTCCGAGGTTCCATCCACGCTCTTGACGCTCTCGGTAAGAAGCAACAATTCCGCAGCGGCGGGGATTTGGGCGAGGATGTCGGATGTCGCGTCGGGGAGGCTGCGAAGGTTAATCGGACCGGCGGCAATATTCGAGACAAATTGCGTCGGGCGGGAAGACTGCGGTACGGGTGTCGGCGACGGGGCGGTCATCGTACTCGGCGGCGGAATTGGCGTCGCCACCGGAACGGACGTATTCGTCGCGGCGGGTGCAACCGTCGGTGTGGATGGTGCGGTTTGCGTGAGAAGCGCGCTGAGTTGTGCTTGCTCTGCCACGCGCGTCGCCGTCGCGCTCCTGTTTGCAGCGGGAGTGCTCGTCGTGCTGGGGAAGCGCGCGACGGGCGTCGCATTTCGCGGCGGGGGCACACTGGCGCCACTCCCGCCGCATCCGACGAGCAGAAGCCCCATGGCTACGCATCCCCATCGCCGCATCATCGGACTCCGCTATGAATGCGATTCCTTCCCCAACGCAGATCACCTTAAACCCGTATACTGAGTATGGCGGGGTTGGTAAGGCATGTCAAGGTCCGTATCATGGTAAGACGTACGCAATTGGCGCGGATTTTCCTGGTGAACGGGTGCCTTCCGGGCAGCGAGAAGAAAAGGAGGTCCACATGTTCACTGCGGAGCATCGCAACCATGTGCGCGATCGCGTCGTGGAACTAGCAAGGACCGACCCACGGGTTACAGCGGGTGCGCTCACCGGTTCCACGGCGGTTGGCGCCGAGGACGACTGGTCCGACATCGACGTTGCCTTCGGGATCACCGACGGCGTCACACCCGACGCCGTCCTCCATGACTGGACCGAGGTACTCAATCGAGAATTCAGCATTCTCGACTATTTCGATCTGCGCTCCGGCTCGTCTATCTATCGCGTGTTCTTGCTGCCCAGTGGCCTCGAGATTGACGTGGCGGTGACGCCCGGACAGGAATTCGGCGCGCGGGGCCCGCGCTTCCGCGCCCTCTTCGGCGCTACCCATCAAACGGAGGCCGCGCCGCAGCCGGCCGCTGGATACCTCATCGGGCTTGGCTGGCACCATGTCCTCCACGCCCGGTCATGCATTGAGCGCGGCAAGCCGTGGCAGGCCGAATACTGGATCAGTGGGATCCGCGATCACATGCTCGCCCTTGCATGCCTCCGCTTGGGAGAGGCCGCCGTCTACGGGCGCGGCGCTGATCGCCTCCCCGCCGCCGTGACCGGTCCGCTCGCGGATGCCCTCGTCCGCTCGCTCGATGAGCCGGAGCTACGTCGGGCTCTCGTTGTGGCGACCGCGTGTCTGATTGGCGAGATCGAGGCATGGGATCCCTCGCTTTGCGCGCGACTCACGCCACTCCTTCAAGAGTTCGGCGCTCCGCACGCCGTCGCCGGGCGCGGACATTCCCCTCACGGCCTGGCGGAACAGTAGGGAAAAGGCGTCTCGGACATGAGTGATCGGTAGCTACTGTTACTGCGGCTTCCGCCCGGACGCCAGAAAGCCTCCGACGGCGCAGAAGAACCGCCCGGCGTCGCGCGCCGCGGCGAGGGAAGCCAGCCAGTCCGTCGCCCGCTGCGGCGCGATCACCCCAGCGGCTGTGGCACGCTGCGTGGAAGCACGGAGGTCGAAGGCGCTCTCGACGAGGGCCAAATCGGTCAACTCGTGCGCGAGCGGTGTCGCCTGCACGTCGGTCAAGCCAAGATCCTTGAAGCGGCGATAGAGTTCGTGGCCGATACCGCCGTTGCGGAAGCCGTCGCAGATGAAGCGCTGCATCGCCCGGCTCGTCGCGTAGTCCGGCGCATCAATGACGAAGAGGTCGAGGTCGGCCTCCCAGACGACGATCCGCGCCCCTGGCTTCGCGACGCGGACGATCTCCGCGAGTGCCGCATCCGGATTGGGGACATGCTGCAAGAGCCGCTCGGCACGGACGCCGTCGAACAGCGCATCCGGCAGGTCGAGGCGTTGGGCATCCATCCGCACGAAATCCGCCGCGATCCCCGCTGCCACCGCGCGCCGCTCCGCCTCCCCGATCATCGTCTCACTCGCGTCCATGCCGACCGCGCGCCCGCCCGGCCCAACGAGCCGCGCCAGCGCCAGTACATCGTCCCCCGGACCGCAGCCGATATCGCAGACGTGATCGCCGGGATGCAGATCGAGCAGGGTGTAACTGCGCTGCTTGATCTCCCGAAAGAAATCGGTGGCGCGCGTCGCGTCCAGATAACGCACGAAATCCGCCGGATCCGTCGTCCGGTCCACCTGATCGAATTCGATACGTAATGACTTGTCCATCTACTCTTCTCCTTGGACGTATCCAGATGCGGAGAGGGGGCTTACCACGAGCGGGCGAGAGAGTGACGCGGCATAACGGAATGTCACACCGCTTCCGGGCGACAGGCGCGGATGGTGTTCAGTACCGAGGCAAGGCCGGGCCGCGCGGGGACGATGCGGACGAGCGCGACATCCAGGCCGACCGTGAGGCGACGGAACGACGACGACGCGCCCGCCGCCGGGCCGTAGTAGCCGACCATCCGCAACAGATCGCGCGGGAATGCCTCGATCACCTCCTCGTTCGACGCGCCGCGATCCCGCCGCGCTGCGAGATCGCTCAGGGCGGCATCGAAGCCCATCCGTGCGAAGTGGGCACGGTAGCCCTGCTCCTTCGATGCGCCGGGCCGGGCGAGCGCGTAGCCCATGATCGCGCGGGTAAAGGCCCGGCGCGCCGTGTCTTCGTCTTCATCCACGCAGATGCGGATGTACTCAACGATCGGGATGTCAGCGGGGTTTCGCCCGGCCCGCTTTGCCCCCTCCGCAACGCGCTCCCGACTCCAGGCGATCTGTTCCGGCGTACACCAGTTCAAAGTCGCACCGTCCGCCGTCTCGCCCGCCAGACGGAGCATTTGCGGCCCCAGCGCGCCGAGCATCACGGGCACCGGTGGCCGCTCCCACGGCCAGTCGAGTTGCACGCCTTTGAGCGTCACCGTCCGCCCCGTGTACTCCACCCGCTCGCCCGCGAGCAGTTTGCGAAGTGTGATGAGATAATCCCGCATCAACGCAATCGGCGGATACGCGGGCAGGCCAAAACTCTCCCGATACGGCGCGCTCGTGATGCTGCCCGTGCCGATACCGAGGTTGAAGCGGCCGCCCGCCAGTTGCCCGGTCGTCGCCGCGACGCTGGCGAGCGATGGCACCGACCAGAGCGGCACCGGCACGACGGAGATGCCCGTTTTGAAATTCGTATCTCCTGCCGCGTCGGCGGCCTCCGTCCACTGCACGCAGGTATGGAAGGCGTCCGGCGCGAAACCGGCGGGCGTCCATGCGCTCGTGTAGCCCAGCCGCACCGCCTCCGTGATCGCCTCGCGCTGCTCCGCGTAGGTAATGCGCGGGGTCAAATCCAAGCCAATACCGGTCTCCATCGCCATGCCTCCTGTTCCGCCGCTCGCTCGCTCGATTCAGTGTACCGCCTCATTGCTCGTTGCTTCCATCTGGACAAATCGTGCCGACGCGGGGATGATGCGGAAAGAGCGTCATCCCCGCAATGAACCGTTACCTCCCAGAGAAAGGAGCGCCAGATGTCCAATGTGCTCGCCCAGTTCGTGGACGACCTTGTCGCCGGACGAATTACGGTCGTGGACCTCACGCAGCCGCTCGACCCGGCGACGCCGGTGATCGCCCTGCCGCCGATCTTCGGCGCGTCGCCGGGCCTGACGATAGAGGTCATCTCGCGCTACGACGATCAGGGGCCTGGCTGGTACTGGAACACGCTGCATATGGGCGAGCACACCGGCACGCACTTCGACGCCCCGATCCATTGGTTCACTGGCAAGGACTTGCCGGAGAACGCCACCGATACGATCCCCGCACGCCGTTTCATCGGCCCGGCCTGCGTGATTGATGTCTCGGCGGAGTCGGCGGCGGACGCCGATTTCCTCCTCACGCCGGAGCATATTGCCGCATGGGAACGCGCGCACGGCCGCATCCCGTCGGGCGCATGGGTGCTCCTGCGGACGGATTGGAGCAAGCGGACGACGGTCGCGGACTTCTTCAATGAGGATGCGAGCGGCCCGCACACGCCCGGCTTCCATAAGCGCGCATCCGAATTCCTCGCCCACGAGCGGGACATTCTCGGCGTCGGCGTTGAGACGGTCGGGACGGATGCCGGGCAGGCGGGCGGCTTCGATCCCCCCTTCCCGAACCACACGACGATGCACGGCGCGGGAAAGTTCGGCCTCGCCAGCCTCTGCAATCTCGACCAGTTGCCACCGACCGGCGCCATCGTCACCGTCGCACCCTTGAAGATCGTCGGCGGCAGCGGCAGCCCCGTCCGCGTACTCGCGCTCGCGCCCGCGTGATGCCGCGTTTCTCACTCAGCGCATTGCCAACGGAGCAGGGGGTTTGTCCAGCCAATCGAGCAGAAAGGAGACGAGGCGGGCGCGGCGCGCCATGTCCTCCGCAACGGGCCGTCCCGTGTTCCGTTCCAGCACCGCGCGAGCGCGTTCGTCGAAGGCAGGACGCACCGCACTATTTGCCGCGCTCAAGGCCCAACGCAGCGCCGCCGCAAACGCTGCTCCCCGTTCGACGGCGCGCGTGAGTTCGACCGCGCTGCCCGGCCACCCTGCCTCTTGCAGACCTTCCCGATAGCCCGCGAGGACGATCGCGCGCAGTGCCTCTGCTTCGGCCACGGCGACCTCGCCCAGCATCAGACTCCACGCTATGAGATGGCCGATCTCTTCCCCAACCGCAGCGATACCGACGAACGCCCAGTCGAGCGCGACGGTCTGCTCCTTGCCCGCGGCAGTACGGCGCGCGAGGAGGTTGGCGGGGAAGGCGTCGAGGTGGCAGAGTGTCTGCGGCAGCCGCTCCAGCGCGGCGAGGAAGCCGTCACGTTCGGCGTGCAGGCGCAGCAGTCGCTCGGCCACGGGGTCGGGGAAAGCCGCGCGCACGAGCGGATGTGCCCAGGTCTCCGCCCGTGCAATTGGCTCAATAACGGCTGCGCGTGCGGGATCCGCCGTCCAGGCGCGGAGAAATCCGCGATTCAGCCACGGCTGGGTGGGGATCGGTCGCCCCACCAGGTACGCGCCGTTGAACTGGCCGAGGTGGCGCGCTGCCACGCCGTATCGCGCCAGCGGCCACGGCCGCCGCTCGGCTTCCTGGACCTCATCGAGCCAGAGCCAGATTGTATCGTCTCCCCGCTCGACCACGCCGTAACAGTGCGGCGCGGTCAGATCACCGGGAAGATCGTCGAGCAGCCCCGAGCGATAGGCCAGCGCCTCACGCCGCCAGTACTGGCTGTGGGTCGGGTCAGCGCCCCAGCCCAGCGGGACGCGCCTGCCATCCGGCCAGACACCCCCCGCCGGAGAGCGGGCAACCTTGAGAACGAGAGACCAGGGGCGCACCTGACCGTGCGTGCGGGCGCTCCCCGCGAGGCGATGTATCCCGCCAGAGACCGGGGTCCGGACGGTGTACGCCAGCGGCTCATGCCGCCAATCAATCAGTTCGGCCGCCGCGTCGTTCAGCGCGTGGCGGACCGGCCCGATCAGGCTGTCGCGATCCAGTCCCTCGGGCGGCGATCCCGCGCCCATCGTCATCCCGCCCGTTCCCAGCGGAAGCCGTCGCCATCGGGCACGATACGGCCCCACGGCGGGAACGGAGCGTGCGAGAAGACGAGCGTCGCGCCCTGCGGCACAGCGGCAGCGACAAGGCGATCTCGCGAGGCGCGCATGGCGGCCTGATCGCGGTTGGCGAGCACCCAATCGAGATGCGCCACCTCGCAGGGATGGTGCAGAAGATCGCCAAGCGCGTAGAAGTGCTCGCCGCGCGACGCGACATGGACGATGGCATGCCCCGGCGATTCGCCCGGTGCGTGGATCATCGTCACGCCCGGCACGACCTCCCGGTCACCGTCCACAAGATCGAGGAGGCCAAGCCGTTTGAGGATCTCCATTCGGCTGATGAATTCGGCGTCGGGCAGGCCACCGTACCGGCTCGCTACTCGATCCGCCCGGCCAATCAAATGGCGTGCGTTCGGGAAACGTGGCGCATAACCGCCCTCTCGCTCGACGGTGAGGCCGACGTAATGATCGAAGTGCGCGTGCGTCGTGATGACGTGCGTCACTTCTTCCGGTCGGACGCCGATGCTCGCCAACCCGGCCGCGACTCCCGGCGTGCGCTGGGTCCCCTCCCACATCGTCGCGAACTTCCGGCCCCAGGTCGAATCGGGGTCATCAAACCCGGCGTCTATGAGAATGGAGGCGCTACCGATGCGGACATGGATGGCATGGAAGCCGATCAGTAAGCGGCCTTGCGCGTCCAATTCCGGTATCGCGGCGCGCAGTTCCGCCGGAGGCACGGCGAAATTCTGCGGCCAGAGCGACGACCCGTCCGAGATGACGGTCACGGTCGCATCACCGAAATGGCGCGACGCCACGTATGCCGAAGCGTTCTCCGCAGCCATTGATCCTGCCTCCTTCCACTGTGGGAATGTTCCCGTTGATGCACGCGTCTTCGTTGGTACATACACCGCGTTGCCGGACAGTGTATCCTACGTGCATGCATCGGTGCAGGCCGAGATGGCACGCAAAGGAACGTGGCGACGCAGCCACATGACGAACGGGATGGAGGGCCGGATGCACCGACGTTTCGCGGTGCCGTTGATTGCACTGCTCGTGTCCACGGCGCTCCTGACCGCCTGCGGTGGCAGCGTGGCGACGGATACGCCGACCGCTGCCACGCCGACCACGACGCCCGTCACGGTTCCAACGATCCCCGCGCCCATCACGGTAGCCGCGCCTGCCGCGCCTGCCGCAACACGCCCGATAGGCTCGGTGGCCACCGGCTCATTCGCCGCCCCAACGACCGCACCGACCGCCGCAACGGGTTCGATTGCCGCTTCCATCGCGACGCGCCCGGCAGCCTCCGCCGCCACTGGCCCAACGACTGCTGCCGCTTCGGTTTCCGCCGTGACCGGGACACGACCAGGCGGCGCGGCGGCGATTGGTTCGATACCTGCTGGCACGACGCCCGCTGGCTCCGCAGTCGCCGGGACGAGCCTGACGCTTTTCACAGATCCGCAGGGGCGCTTCTCATTCTCGCGGCCTGCCGCCTGGACCGTCGGTGGATCTACCTCACCGGGAAGTGTCGTTGCCTATACGACAGCGAATCCCCCCGGTTACCTCGACGTCTCGACAGAAGCCTATCCCGGCGCCGCGACGCCGGCGATGATCCTCACCGCCGCGTTCGCGGAGATCAAAAAAGGCATCCCCGATGCGCAGCAGGTCGGCACGACTACCCTGCGCCTCGGCACCGAATCGGCCGTCCAGATTGACTACACCGGGACCGTGAGCGGCAACATCACGATCTATTTCTCGCAGATTTTCGCCCTCCATACGGGTACGTTGTATATCCTGACACTCGGCGCTCAACCCGCGGACATCGAGAAGGTGAAGCAACAGGCGACCCCCGTCATCACGACATGGAAGTTCCTGCAATAGCAATCGGTTGGAACCTACGCACTGAGGTAATCCTTCCTGGGGTAGCAAATGAGCCTGGAAGAACGCAGATCGCAGATTCTCCCGTTTCGTTTGCGCGGCTGCTCAAAGAGCGATAGTGTCTTGGCGTACAATTTGCATGGAGCGTGAAGATGCCGCGTATTGAGTGAATGAAGATGGAGGAATGGGGTTTATGCGGGGATGCGCGTCAATACGCCGCCGAATCACTCTGATCGTTGCCGTTGCGCTCGGTTGCGCGCTGCTGCCATCGGCGGTCGGGGCATACGACTGGCCGCAGTTCAATGGAGACAGGCGGCACGGCGGTAATAACACGCAGGAGACGATGATCACCGCCGCGAATGTGCATGCGATGCAACGCCTCTTCCAGATTGCACTACCGAGCAATGCCGATAGCGCGCCCGTCGCGCTCAGCGGCGTTAGCACAGCAAGCGGCACGATGGATCTCGTTTTTGTCACCACGCGCGATGGACATTTGATCGCGCTCAATGGGCATACGGGAGCAACCGTCTGGAGCGTGCAGCATGGATCGAGCACCTGCCAGATCAATGACCCCGCGCCCGTCGCGAATCCCATGAACCCGTGTCATACGAACGCCTCGCCCGTGATTGATCCGAACCGTCAGTTCATGTATGCCTATGGATTGGACGGCTCTCTCCACAAACATTCCGTCTCCACCGGCGGGGAAGTCGTCGGGGGTGGTTGGCCGGAGTTGGTGACGACCAAGCCCTTCAACGAAAAGGGGTCGTCCCACCTGAGCATCGCCACCGATACGGGCGGGAACACGTATCTTTACGTCGCGAGCGGCGGCTATCCGGGGGACAAGGGCGATTATCAGGGACACATCACGACAATTACCCTCGCCACCGGCACGCAACACGTCTTCAATATGCTGTGCAGCACGCAGGCGGTCCATTTCGTCCAGACGCCCGGTACGCCGGATTGCGCGGGGCAGACACAGTCCGCCGTCTGGGCGCGGTCGGGCGTCGTCTACGATGCGGATACCAACCGGATCTACGCGGCGACCGGAAACGGCATGTTCGACGCCGCGCAGCATGATTGGGGTGATACGGTCGTTGCCCTCAATCCGGACGGCACGGGCAACGGGAACGGTGATCCAGTTGATTCCTACACGCCGACAAACTTTCAGGCGCTCGACAATGCCGACGCCGATCTCGGCAGCACCGCGCCCGCGATCCTGCCGACGCCGCCCGGTTGCGGCATCCCGCACCTCGCCGTCCAAGGCGGCAAGGATGGCAAAATCCGTCTCCTCAATCTCGACAACCTCAGCAGCATGGGCGGGCCGGGACATACGGGCGGCGAGATTGCCGGGTCACTTGTCAATGCTCCGGGATCAGGGCTTGTGCTCACCGCGCCCGCCGTCTGGGTCAATCCGCGCGATGGCACGGCATGGGCATTCGCGAGCACGACGGGCGGCATTGCGGGGCTGCAATTGACTTGCCCAAATGGCGGCATGCCCAGCCTGAGGACAATCTGGCAACAGACGACCGGCTTCGGCTCCACATCCTCGCCGCTCGTCGCCAATGGCGTGCTGTTCGCCGCAAGCAATGGCGGGCCGCTCTTCGCGCTCAACCCGATGGATGGCAACACGCTCTGGTCAACGACCGTCGGCACCATTCACTGGGAAAGCCCACTGGTCGTGAACGGCATTCTCTACATGCCAGATCAGAGTAACCACCTGACCGCCTTCGCCCCTCCTGCGCCTGCCCCGGCCCCGCGTCCATCTCCCGGGCCACCCGCCCCCGGATCGCCGGTCGCCGCGCCACCGGGCCGCTCCAGCGGCATGCCGACACTCATCCCCACCCCAATGCCCGTTCCCGCACCGCGCTGAACGGATTGCAGCAGGATTTTCTTATTTCATGGTATCTTGACCGATGAAGGACCACGCCGCAAGGGATGAATGCAAGAGATGCATAACGGATACGGGCCTCGCAATGATCCTCGGCGGAAGCGGTACGACAGAAATGGAGCCTGACAGACGTTGATGATCTTTTTCGTACGCACAATTAATGAAAGCATGCAATCCCTTCTGCGGTTGCACGCGCTCGCGGTGATTGTCACGATCCTCTTCTTCGAGGAGCTCGGCGTGCCAAGTCCGATTCCGGGTGATCTCATGATGGTACTCGCGGGCGTGCGCGTCGCGCAGGGGCGCGAACCGCTCTGGCTCGTGCTGCTCCTGCAAGAGTTGGCGACGGTCGCGGGCGCGACGGGGCTGTTCTTCCTCAGCCGGCGGTGTGGCCGACCGCTCGTCCTGCGGTACGGGCGATTCATCCACCTTGGGCCGGAGGCGCTGGCGCGGGCGGAGGGGAAGATTCAGCGCCATGGCGGCTGGGCAATCGTAATCGGGCGACTCCTTCCCGGCCTGCGGATTGTCACGCCGATCGCGGCGGGGGTACTCGGCATGCCATTCCTTGCCTTTCTGCCCGCCCTTGCCCTCGGCGCGTTCCTCTATATCCTCGCATATACCCTGCTCGGTCTCTTCGTCGGTCCCGCCGCGCTCGCCTTCTACGACCGGGTCTCCCTGCCGGTCAGCGCGCTCGCCTCGCTTGCCGTACTCATCGCGCTCATTTTCGTCATGCATCAACTGCGGCGCGCGCCTCCCGCCTTTACGCAGGATCGGTATGGCGCGGTCGCCTCGGCGCTGATGGCGGGCATCCTTGCCGGGGTCGCCGGGCTGATGGCGGCGAATAGCGTCAGCGAATTCATTACCTTCGGGCGTCGCGTCTATGGCCATCCAGCGGTCGTCGCGGCGCGTGGTGTGGGCAGCGGATTGCGCTTCCTGATCGCATGGCCTGCCTTTCTCGTTTTCGCCGCGCTGCTGGGGTTACTTGCCTACGTGATCGGCGTCGCGCGCCTGCCGCGCTGGCTGGCGATCCTGCTCAGTGCGGGGGTGCCGCTGGCGATTAGCCTCATCGTCCTCTATCCATTGACGGAGCGACAGCATGTTGGGTTATCCGAGTACCGCGAGCAGATCATTTTCACGGTAGACACGACGCGATGGCTCGTCTATGGCATCACCCTCGCGGCCTTCCTGCCTCTCCTGCCACACCTGCGCCGCACAGAGCCTGCATCGTCCACCCTCAGTCGTTCGCGTGCGACGGCGTCCACTTCTCGGTCATCGCAAACGAGGACGGACGGATAAACGGATTTGCGGGCGGTGCGGCGTTCGGATTCACCCCTATACCCCCTTGCCCATTTTCCCTCAACGGTGTATCATTAATGCAGGGCACCAGAGGACAAGAAAGGGCTTTACATGAAGACCATCGTGACGATGACAGACAGGGGCCGGATTACCCTTCCTGCGAATGTTCGGAAGGAACTCAACCTCGAAGGGGAAACGCCGTTTGAACTCGAAACGACCGGGGAGCAAATTACCTTGCGCCCCGCAGTCGTTATTCCCCGCGAAGACGCATGGGCATACACACCGGAACACCGCGCGGCAATCGAGCGGGCGCGTCACAGCCCCGCGTATATCGGGGTATCGAGCGAAGACCTCGAAGAGTTGATTGATGCGGACGATCCTACCGCTACCCTCGAACGGCTGAAAGCCCGCTGGACGCGGTACGACGAGTGAAGCATGGACACACGTACACGACACTCGTTTTCACCGATGATCTCTTCACCACTTTGCTGAGCAAGGACTTTTCCGCAGCGGAACGCCGTCGGTTCGTTCGCGCGTTGGAACTGCTGGATACGAACGAGCGGCATCCTTCCTTGCGGGTGCATCAGTTACACGGCGATCAGGCGGGTATCTGGTCCGCATCCGCATCGGACGAACTGCGGCTGACATTTGAACGGCTGCCGGAAGGGAAGAAGCGGATGCTGGCATGTAGTCGGCACTATCAATGACGCTCCCGCCACATCCGCTCAGCGCCAGGCAGCGCTCGCTATTCTCTCAACGAACATAGTTACTTTTTATGATAGGACTTACGCAGTTGAGCGCAGAGGCCGGGAGCGAGTAGAGTCGGTGGCCTGAATGCACCAAGTTGTACCGATACTGACGACATTGATTTCTTCGTCGCCACGCCGCACATCGTCAGTGGTGTCGAAGCGGCGCGCGGCAAACCGCGCCGCCCCGCTGCCCCCGCCCACGATGCCTTCACCCGCCTGCTGCATCGCCTCGAACCTGATCCCGCCGCGCTCTGGCAGGAAGTCGAGCCGCTCGTTGACCGGACGACGGGCATCCTCGTTGGCGACGACTCGACGCTCGACAAGCCGTACGCTGAGAAGAGGGCGCTCGTCACGCGGCACTGGTCGGGCAAGCATCACGCCGTTGTGGCGGGCATCAACCTGATTACCCTCGTCTGGACGGACGGCGACCGCGTGATCCCGATTGATTACCGTGTCTACGACAAGGCGCACGATGGCATCACCAAGAACGAACATTTCCTCGCTATGCTCTTGACCGCACAGCAGCGGGGCTTCACGCCGGAATGTGTGCTCTTCGACAGTTGGTATGCCAGTGTGGACAACCTGCGCCTGATCCGGGATTGTGGCTGGCGCTGGCTGACCCGGCTGAAAGCGAACCGCCGGGTGAACCCGGATCGGACGGGGAATCGGGCGGTGACGGACTGCACGATCGCGGAAAGCGGCACGGTCGTGCATTTGGAAGGCTACGGAATGATCCGCGTGTTTCGGATTGTCACCCGAGACGGTGAGACGGAACATTGGGCAACCAACGACGAGGAAATGCATGAGTTGGCGCGCCTGCGCTATGCGGAGGATGCCGGGGGGATTGAGGTTTATCATCGGGCATTGAAGCAGGAATGCGGGGTAGAGCGGGCGATGGTGCGGGCAGGGCGCGCAGCGCAATCATAGTGGCATGGCGATTCGGGCGTTTGTCCGCTTGGAATGGCACCGGGTGCGGACGGGGATCGGCGGGAAGATGGCGAAGGAAGGGATCATCCGCCATGCCCTGCGCTCTTACCTCGCTCGTCCGTGGTATACCCTCCCCGCATCTGCGTAAGTCCTGTATAATATAGGAGTAGGAGGTGTGAGATATGAAGATCCATCGAATAGATCATGTGGTAGGTGTATGCGGAACAGTGGTCATGCTATCCACCGCGCAATGAGCGCCTCCTCCGCTTTCGTCCGTCTTCCCCACTTCTTCGGCGGTCGCCACGCAGCGGGAGGCACGCGGTAGTGCAGCAG
>JBPCPB010000049.1:0-4260 GCA_050999735.1 Thermomicrobiales bacterium
GTGTAGAGCAGCCCGACCGTCCCGAAGAGTACGATGAGCCGGATAACGGTGATCAGGTTCGCCAAGCGCGTAGTCCGCCCCGTTCAGCGCGCCGCGCGGTCGTGCGGCCTCGCCGTCTCAATCCCCAACGCGGCACGAGTATAGCATAGCGGCTAGCAGACAGCGGCCAGCGACCAGCAGCAAGAGACGCGATGCTGATTGCTGGCTGCCGACTACTGACCGCTTTCCGTTAGCGATGCAGCAGCGTCAACAAAACGACCCAGGCGATGGCGGCGACGAGCGCGCAGCCCAAGGTAAGGAGGCGGGCGGCGAAGCGATCGTAGCGGTAGACCGCCCACGCGAGCGCGGTGTTCGCGGCGAGGACGATGCCGACGATGAAGGGGATCGTCCACAACTCGCGCTTCTCGCCGATTCGGTTCGGCTGGCTCGATCCGGCGGGGCCGAAGTGCAAGGCGATCTGGTTCGGGAAGTGCGCGTACCGAAGCGCGATGAAGGCGATCATCGCGCCGACGAAGACGACTGCGGCGAGGAGAAAGGCGAGCGCGGATCGGTCCACGAGCAGGGACCCAACGCCAGCATCCGGCGCGACGATCACCCGGCGACTGCCGGTGCTCGTCACTTCCGATGAGTACGGAAGTGGGCCGCTTCGCCGCATCGCACCCGGCCGCTCGCCGATTCGTGGGATCGGCCCGCTGATGTACGGGCTTTGTGGGATCGGGCCGGACGCCGCGACGGCGTACGACCCGCTTTGGTACACTGGATCGGCGGGCGGCGCGGGGAATGAACCACTCCGGCGATTATCCGGCGGAACAGGAGGAATCGGGAGCGCGCCGCTGCGGGAGGCGTGATCCGGCGGCGTGACAGGGAAAGCGCCGCTCTGCCGGGGCGGCTGCGTTGGGAACTGCCCCGAGTATGGGCCACGCGGTGGCGGGGTCGGCGCCGGTTGTTGCGCTGGGAACTGGCCGGAATACGGCCCGCTCGGCGCGGCGCCGACCTCAGGCGGTACCCGCCACGATGATGTATCGCGCGGGTCAGTATCCTCTGCCGGGGGCGGGGCGGGGCGTTGATCGTCCCGATTCGTCTCGATGCCCTCGGGAATCGGCCATCCGAAGCGATCATACCGCTGTGCTGATTGCGGCGGAGCGGGCCGCGCGGATGGACCATACCCGGGCGGGTAGGGGTCGCCCTCCCACGGTTGGGGCGGGCGGTTCACATCGGCACGCGACGCATCCAACGCGGGCGAATCGCGGTGTACCGACGGCGCGGCATCGGGGTCGGCGGTTTCGCCGACCCCTTCGGCAGCGGTCGCCCCGGCTTCTTCGGAATATCGCGGCGTGTCTGGCGGCGATTCCTCGCGGATGCCGGGTGGCGACTCGCTCCGCTCCGCATCGCGCGGTTGGGCGCTGTCGCCTTCGCGTGCCGGAATCCGCCGGTCGCTTTCCTTCCGGTCGTCAGGCCCCGTGGGTGGCATCAGTGCGTGGCCACCGGTGTTCGCGCGCCCGCGTAAACGGGTGTACACCAATCGCGGTGTTCCGGCAATTTGCCGCGCACGGCCTTGAAGAAGACCTCCTGCAACCGCCGCGTGATCGGCCCGACCGCACCATCGCCGATCGGGCGATGATCCACGGAGGTAACAGGCGAAATCTGCGCGCCGGTGCCGCACAGAAAGAGTTCGGAGACGCCATAGAGTTCGCTACGGTCAATCTGCCGCTCGATCACCGGAATATCGAGATCATGCGCCAGCGTGATAATCGAGGCGCGCGTGATGCCAACGAGGATATTGCCCGCGCCGGGCGGTGTGACAAGCGCACCGTTGTCCACGATGAAGAGGTTTTCGGCGCTTCCCTCGGAGACATGCCCGTCGCTGGAGAGCATGATCGCCTCATCAAAGCCATTCAGTTCGGCCTCGGTGCGCGCGAGGGCGGAGTTGATGTAGATACCGGTAATCTTGGCCCGTGCGGGCGCGGCGTTGTCCTCAATCCGCGTCCACGACGAGACACACGCCTTCAGGCCCTTGTCGGTGTCGAGATAGTTGCCGAGCGGGCGGGTGTAAATGGTCAGCGCGTCGGCATCAATATTGACACGCGGGCCGAGTTCCATCGAGTCCTTATAGGCGAGCGGACGGACATAGATGTCGTAGCGCGCGTCGTTGCGGCGCATCAGTTCGATGGTGAGGTCGCAGAGATCGTCCGCGCTCATCTTCAGGTCAATCATCAGCGTGCGGCAGGAGCGCAAGAGCCGCTCGTAATGCGCCCTCAGATGAAAGAGGTAGAGTTCCCCACCCTCCTCATTCCAGTAGCCACGGATGCCCTCGAAGCACCCGGTACCGTAGTTGAAGGCGTGCGTCATCACGCTGATTTTCGCTTCGCTGAGCGGGACAAATCCGCCATTGAACCAACAAAGCGGATCGTTCGCCGGTGCTGCCATCCTCTGCCATCCTTTCGTCCACCCGCTACTCACTCCACTGATGTCGCTATCATACCATGTGTCGTGCAGGAGGGAACCTCACCCCCTACCCCTCTCCGTCAAGCGGAGAGGGGTGACTCACGCGAAGTATCATGGCATTTCCCGAACACTACGGTCTTGAGAAGGCTTACTCCCCCTCTCCATCGCAATGGAGAGGGAGCCGGGGGGTGAGGTTCCCTTACGGTGTCGGCGTCGCCGTCGTGCCGGTGCTGGTGCCATTCGCTGGGGCGGCGGGTGCGGCAGGCGTGCCCACCGCTCCGGGCGCTGCCGGTGTCCCGGTACCCGGCGTACCGCTCGGTTCCGGCGTTGGCGGAGCGGGCGTAAAGGTCGGCGTGGCGGGCGCGCCGGCGGGCGGCTCGAAACCAGCCGATGGCGACGGGATCGGCGTCGGCAGCGATTGCTTCAGGGTCGCCTTCGCCGTCTCGGCAGTGAGCCAGTTCGAGAATGCCTGGTCACGCAGTTGGCGATAGACGGCGTCTTCGAACTCGCGATCTGCCGGGTGATCGGTTACGGTGACGATGTCCCAGCCGAAATCCGTTTGAACCGGATCGCTCACACCATTGACCGGCAGCGCGAAGGCCGCGTCCTCCAACGGCTTGGGCAGGATGCCGCGCGGGACATAGCCGAGGTCGCCGCCATTTGGTTTTGTCGTCGTGTCAGTGCTCAATTCAGTAGCGACTGCCTGGAAATTCTGCCCCTGTCCGACGACGCGATCGTGGGCGCTCTGCGCCGCTTCTTTGGTCGGCAGGAGGATGTGGTAGGCGTGGACTTCCTCGCCATGTGTCGGCGTCTTCGCTTCGAGCGCTTCACGCGCCTTCTGGCGGGCGAGGGCGGGCGTGGTGATGAGCCGCTTATAATCGCTCAGGCTCATTCCCGCGTCTTTCTGGCGCTCCTTGACGAAGTCGCCGAGTGACGCCGTCGAGGTGGCGCGGGCCTCCTGATTCGTCGGCGTCTGCGTCGGCACCGGCGTTTCGGTCGGTGGAGCGGTCGCCGTCGGCGGCGTGTTTGGCGTCGGCGTCAATGCTGAAGCGGTCGCTGTGCCGGTGGCGTTTGCCTGCGCGGTCACAGTCGCGCCCTGCTCGATGGCAACGGAGGTCTGCGTCGCCTGAGCGGTGGCGGCATCGGCCGTTGCCTGCTTCGTCGGATTCAGGGTCGGTGAGGGCGTCGGCGAATTGAGTTGAACGGGGGAGAATCGCTCCGCGACCGTCTCGTCCACCTCGGCGGGCGTAATCGTCACACCAATGCTGGGCAATCCATCGAGCACGATCCAATCCTCGGTCATTGTTTGGAGGGTCGTGGGATCCACAGGCGCGCTACGAATGTTCGTGATCTCGTTCTGCGCGCTCTGCGCCGCGAGTTGGATTTGCTGAGCGTCTCCCTGCCCGGATTGCGCTTGGAAGGAATACTGCTGGAGCCGGTCAAGCAGTGTATTGCGGCGCACCTCCCAGTAGTCGCTGCGGATGATTTTGTGGCTGTTGACCGTCGCGATAACCTGATGGGGGATGAGGTAGTAATACCGCAACGTCCCGAAGCCAACGATGAAGAGCAACAGCGCGCCGAGCACGGACATACTGATGAGAAGGATTTTCCGCTGTCGCGCCTCGCGCGCGCGGCGCGATCGCCGCCGCCGCGCATCCGGCCCGGATGGCGGCGCGGCAAGAATTGAATCACGACGGGAATTGCGCGGCATAGCGCTCTCCTGGGACGAGGACTAAGGACGAAAGACGAAGGACTAAGCAATGATCCATTCTCACTTATCCCCTCGTCCTCCGCCCCTAGTCCTCGTTACCACCC
>JBPCPB010000062.1:0-6868 GCA_050999735.1 Thermomicrobiales bacterium
AGAGGCGCTCGATCGCGCTGAATGCGCTGTCGTCGCGACCTACCTGAATGTGTCCCATGCCCGGCGCGAAGGTTCCCGAATCGAGCGTTGCAGTGGCGGCATCTGACGCATCGGTGCTGATGTAGAACGCGGGCTTCCCGAAGCTGAAGATTGGGGTGATTTTGAGGGTCACGGTGCCGCCACCATTTGCTCCGGGGCAGATCTTCACGACGCGGTCATGCACCTTCGTATAATCAACATTGCCGTCGCAGAAGTTGATCTGGCTCGCATCAACGTTGAACGCCACTATCGGCGCATCGTAGATGTGGCCACCGGCGTTATCAATGCGCACGAGCGGCGTGTAGTCAGCATCGCCGATCGAACCCGGATTGGCCGTCTTCGCTGGGAAGGGGTTCGGTGCATCGCCCGGCACGACTGCCCGCACGGGGCTGAAGTCAACAGTGCCTTTGTCGAAGATCAGCGTCGTGTCATTCTGAATATGGCCGGCGCGCGCCCCGCCATCAACCGCCGCATAGGTCAATTTCGGCGACCAGTTGAGACCTAACTGGTCGGCATTGCCCTTGTCATCGGTGTCGGTAAGGATGTACCAGACGTTCCGACCATCCTTCAGGTTGCCGAGGTAGAGCGGCAGGGTGATCGTCCCGGCGATCATGTCGATCGTACCAGCCCGGAGGAGCTTGACCGGGCCGACCAACTCCTTGTTTATGTCGGACGGCAGCGGGCCGAAGTAGGTGGCCGGGACGTCCGCGCCGACCGACGGTGGCACGGGATTGGGATCAGTCGCCGCAACCGGCACCGCGAGCGCGCCGAGTATGAGGATGAGCACGAGCGCCAGAGAGATGCGGGAACGCAAATGTGTGATCATCAGAGGAACTCCCTTCAAGGCATGATTACGACGGACGATACGATGAACACGAGGCTACCAGCAGACAGTCACAAACCGACGGGAACGGTTCTCCTGCTGTCCCCGATCTTGCCGCTTACGCTGCTCCGATGCAGCCAATCGTCGCGAGCCTCCCCGGAGTACTCCGCGCCTTGTCGCTTCTTTCCAAGCGTATCAAGCAGAAATCAACGTACTCGTGAATGACGCTATGTCTCTGATTGCCGCACAGGTGGCAGGACGAGCATCAGGTAGAGACCAAGGACCGTCCCGAAGAAGAAGGTGTGATAGAAGAACTGCTGCCCCGCCGGAGCCATCTTGAACCAGGGGCGGTTGATGAGCGGCACGAGCACGTAGAAGTTGACGATCCAAAGGACGAACCCGAAGACCGTTGCCGCGATCACCGTCACCACGGGCGCTGTCCGCAAGGCGGAGATGGACGAGATGATCAGAGCAACGATGATGCCGAAGAGGATCGAGAGGATCAAGTGGGTAATCAGACCGACCGGGATCGCCGTGCTCGTCGCGATCGTCGGGGGCATCCTGCCGAGTGGGAGGGAGGCATATGCTTTGAAGGGCATGATGTAGGGGTCACCCGAGATCCAATGACCGCCCAATATCTCCGCGATGGCGAAGATGATACCGCTCATGATGCCGCCGATGACACCGTTCGTCACTGCCCATCGCACATCTGGCTGCTCGATCCACGACTTATGCGGCTGTCCTATGTGCTCAGTGGATGCCATATTCGTCTCTCTTTCTCACGCACAGCGCCTCAATGACAGATCGCGGCGCTGCATGTAGGTATCAACGGATTGGTCATGCCTATTCCGTTTTTCGTCTGTGCGCCTTCACCACCCGTCTTTCCTCAGATACCGACGTTGGGGCGGGATCGCCTTCATGCAATCGGTCGTCGCGAACTTCTGCGGAGTGATCCATATGTGTCGCTCCGTTTTCATCCTACCGAACAAAAATCAGCATTCTCATCAATACCCGTAACACTTTCATCGCTATCGGTGAACAAAAGTGAATAGCGCGGAGACAGGTCCCTCATCGCGACACCACCAAAGCGGCTTTCTCCGGCCGTTGACGATTGTTTATGGATTGTTACGGAAATCGTGACTTTCGCTTATTATCACGAGGAAATTTAGCGTATACCATAATTGAGGGAGGCGGCAGAGGCAGTGACCGGAGTCATCACACCACGATCCGCATGCGATCTCGGTATCCTCGCCCTCCTCGCTGCGGGGTTGGTGGCTGGGTCATGGCAGATCGCACAGTGGTCGTTCGTGCCAGATCATCCCGCCGCCTTTGGTGCGATTTTCGTCGCCGAACTCGTCCTCTATGCGCTGGCATCAGTCTGGGTGGTCCGTCGCCAACCGCCCGCTCGCCCAACGCTGATCGCGATCTTCGTCGTGGCGGCGGCGGCGCGGCTCCTGCTCGTGCCCACCGCGCCGACCGTCTCGGACGACATCTATCGGTATGTGTGGGACGGACGCATCCAGTCGGCCGGCATCAACCCATACGCCTACCCACCCGATGCCCCCGCACTCGCCCGCTTTCGTGACGACGCGATCTACCCCGGCATCAACCGCAAGCATGTGCGGACGATCTATCCGCCCGTCGCGCAGGCATTTTTCCGCGCCGTCTATGCCATCCATCCCGACAGCGTATCCTGGACAAAGCTCGTCCTGACGGCGTGCGATCTCGCGGCATGCGCCGCGCTGGCGATGCTCCTGCGCGCGGTCGGCGCACGTCCGGAGCGCGTCATTCTCTATGCGTGGCACCCGCTCCTCGCCCTCGAGGTCGCGCACAGCGGGCACCTCGACGTCCTCGCGGTGTTGCTCGTCGTGCTGGCGGTGTGGGCGCGGGTATCGGGGCGGTTCGGCAGAGCAGGCGCACTCCTCGCGGGCGCAGCGCTCTTGAAGTTCTACGCCCTCGTCGCCCTCACGGCGTTGCTCGCCCGCTCGCGCCGCTCGCTTGCTGTGCTTCTCGGCGCGCTCTGCGGGGTCGTCGTGCTGGCGTATCTCCCCTTCCTTGCCGTGGGATCGCACGTCCTCGGCTATCTCGGCGGGTACGTCGCTGAGGAGGGTATCGCCTCCGGCAAGCGGTATTACCTGCTCCAGCAGGGCCTTTGGCTCGCGCGCCATGCCACAGGTGATCCAGGCATCGGCACACCGGCGATCGCTACCCTCCTCTACCAGATCGGCATCGTCGCGGGGATGGCGGCAATCGCTTTCTGGTGCGTCGTCCATCCTGCATCGTCGGCGCGGGAAGTCGCGGACCGCATCGCGCTCCTGTTTATCGTGCTGTTCGCTCTCGCGTCGCCCGTGCAGTCGTGGTACATGCTGCTGCTGCTCGCCACGCTCCCGCTCGTCAGCCGCAGGATGCTCCTGCCCGCCAGCCTCGTCATCGGCGGCGCGGAGTTGGTCTATCTCACCTGGTGGCTTCCCGGCTCACCCGCGTGGCCAATTGCGACCGACTACGATCTGCGTGCGGTGGCGTTAGCGATCCTGCTCATCGGCGCGGCGCGCACATGGATACACGACCGTCGGGGCGCGACTGCATCCACGAGACGAGCAGGTACCGGCCACCCCGCGCACGATGTCCCGCTCTCCGCGCCCACTGATTGAGCGCATGTCGCGCGAGAGCCGAGCGTCAATGCAGTCAGCGGGGAATGGGGACAGAACCGAGGACGCGGCCGATCACGACTTCGCCGGTAATGCCGGCGAGTTCCGCTTCCGGCCGCACGATCAGGCGGTGGCGCAACACCGGGGCGGCGAGCGCCTTGACATCGTCCGGTACGACATAGGCGCGGCCATCGAGCGCGGCGAGCGCCTTCGCCCCTTGCAGGAGCGCAATCGCGGCGCGCGGGCTTGCGCCGAGCAATAGATCGGGCAATTGGCGCGTCGTCCAGATCATCGCCTCAATGTAGCCAATGATCGCCTCGTCCACCCGCACCGCTTGGACAAGGCGGCGGCAGGCGAGGATATGCGCCGCTTCGGTGACCGCCGCGAGGCCCGCGCGTTCTAATGCATGCGCATCGAACCCGGCGTTGACGCGCCGTAGCAGTTCGGTCTCCGCCTCGTATGGCGTGTAGGAGACAATCAGTTTGAAGAGGAAGCGGTCGAGTTGCGCCTCGGGGAGCGGATACGTTCCTTCGAACTCGATGGGGTTCTGCGTGGCGATCACGGTAAAGACGGGCGAGAGCGCGTGCGGCTCGCCGTCAATCGTCACTTGCCGCTCCTCCATCGCTTCAAGGAGCGCGGATTGCGTCTTGGCGGGCGCGCGATTGATCTCATCGCCGAGCAACACATCGGTGAAGACCGGGCCGCGACGGAGGGTGAATTGGCCGGACTGGATGTCGAAGACGTTGGTGCCGGTGATGTCCGATGGCATGAGGTCGGGCGTGAACTGAACGCGCCGGAACGTACCGCCGACGAGTGTGGCGAGCGTCTTCGCCATCAGCGTCTTCGCGGTACCGGGAACGCCTTCGAGGAGGGTATGCCCGCCGACGAGCATTGCTACCGTCAGGAGCCGAAAGACCTCCTCCTGCCCGACGATCACTTTCGCCGCTCCCCGCATGAGCCGCTCCGACAAATCGCGAACCGTTCCATCTGATGACAACGGCACGCCCGCCGACACACCAGGTGGCGTGGGGGCAGAGAGCGATGCGCCGGGCGGGGGCACACTCATTGCACGATGCTGAGGTTCTTCGCCTCCAACCACCCCATCCGGCGGTCCTTCAGCACCATGACAAAGTCCGCGTCGCTCGTCTCATCCGCCTGAGCGTACTTCGCGACGGTGAACTGCGTCCCCTTCGGGATATGCCCGAAGACGTGATGATATGGATATTCGCGGGTCGTCGTCACGTAATCGTTGAGTTTGAAGTAGATCATCCGTCCGCACTCTCCCTCATGGCAGCCTTCGCAACCCGGCTCTTCTTCCGAGCGTTTATACCATAATTGGAGAGGTTCGGGGTTCGGGGTTCGGAGAGGTATCCCGCGATCACGGAACCCTGAACCCCAAACTTCGAACCCCGAACTCCAAACTTGTCCCGGCATTATCAGGTGGGTTAAATCTTTTCGTTCAAGGCACGTTTGACACTACTCAGTTTCTTCTGTTACACTCACATGATACAGTTGAAGACGAAAGGGAGGTGAGAATGTCCATGCAAACGCTGACTGCCGTATCACCTGACGAGGCCGCGCTCCCCCTGCGGGAGCGAAAGAAGCGCAAGACGCGGCGCTTGATTATCAATACCGCCATCGAACTCTTCGCCGCACGCGGGTTCGATGACGTGACGCTGGAGGACATTGCCGCCGTCTGCGATGTCTCCCGCGGCACGGTCTTCAACTATTTCCCGTACAAGGAACTGATGATTCTCGAGTTCATGGACGCCCATATGTCCGACCGGTTGGCGGCGATCCGCGCCGGGCTGGAAAGTGGCACAAAGCCGACGAAACTGCTCTGGCAGGCGCTCGATGTCCCGAAGGATGCGGCGGCTCAGTGGCCGACGTTCCTCTGCATTACCGCCCGCGAGTTGCTGCATCACGACCAGGATCGTGCGGACGCGGCACAACGCTGCCTCTCATACCTCCCGCTCGTCGCGGAGATCGTCGCGGCAGGGCAGGCGGCGGGCAGCATCCGCGCCGAGAACAAACCGGAGGACTTAGCGCTCTATCTCACGGAAGCGAGCCTCGTCTCCATCGCCCGCAATTGCACCCGGCTGACAGGCGCGGACCTCGACGAACTGATCTCGCACCGGCAACAGGTCTTGATGAACGGCATCCTCGCTCGATGAAATGATACGAGCACAGAGGACGCAGAGAACACAGAGGGCACAGAGGAAAACAAAAGTAAATGGGGCTCTTTGTGATCTCTGTGTCCTCTGTGTCCTCTGTGCTGGCACCCTTGCGGATACCCTCTGGTATTCATCGCCGGGCGATGGGGCGGAGAGTATCATCGTCGTTGATGAGAAGCCGGGCGGTCAACCATTTGACGGTGACGAGGATGACGAACGATACGCAGACGAGCACGGCGGACATTGCCAGCGCTGTGTCGAAATGTGATGCCTGCTCCTCCTGAAAAATGGCGAGCGGAATTGTCTGTGTGACGCCCTGATAGTTCCCCGCGAAGAAGATCGTCGCGCCGAACTCCCCCAGGGCGCGCGACCACATCATCACCATGCCGCCGAGGAGAGACGGAAAGGCGAGCGGCACGGTGATCCGCGTGAAGGTATGCCATCCCGAACTGCCGAAGGTCGCCGCGACCATCTCCAACTCCCGGTCCACCCCCGCGAAACCCGCCTTCGCCGCCTTGATATAGAACGGCGCGGCGACAAAGCACTGCGCGAGGATGACCGCGATAGTCGTGAAGGGGATCGTGACGCCGAGCGCTTCCAATGGCCCGCCGAGCAACCCGCGCCGCCCGAAGGCAATCAGCAGGCCCAGCCCCGCCACGGAAGGCGGCAGCACCATCGGCAGATCAATGACGGAATCAAGAACGCCATAGCCGGGGAAACGATACCGTGCCAGCAGGTATGCGACGGGAGTGCCGAGGAGCACCGTCGTCCCCAGCGCGATGGCGGTGGTGACGAGGCTGAGGCGCAAGGCATCCCGCACGAGTGGCAAGCGGAGCGCGGAAAAGAGCGCGCCGTGCGGCAGCGACTTCCAGAAGATCGCATAGAGCGGCAATAGCAGAAAGAGCACGAAGACGACCGAACAAAAGGCGAGCAGCGCGAACTGCACCGAAGCGCCACGACGCGTGCGGCGGCGCCTGCGGGGAAGCGGCGCACGCTTCTCCGGATCGGCAACGTCGGTCGGCTGTTCGAGTACCTTCATCCGCTGGAACCACTCTCCATTTGGTAGCGTAGGCTTCAGCCTGCGTTCCTCCTATCGGTGTATACCTTTGAGAGATCGCAGGCTGAAGCCTATGTTACCAAATGGAGAGCGGTTCCAGCGGATGAAGGTACTCGAACAGCCGACC
>JBPCPB010000116.1:0-4735 GCA_050999735.1 Thermomicrobiales bacterium
GTGCTATACTGCCCCAACGGCACGGGGGAAATCCCCGCGCTGATTACACACGCCATCTGGTCGGCACAGGGTCCCCATCGTGGGTGCTGCCGGGCAACGAGGGTGGCGGAGGAAACAACCACATCAGGAGGATTTTGGCATGGCAACGGCACTGCAAACCCAGTTTGACCCCGCAAGTACGATGCAGGTGATGCGTCAACTGCTCGAATCGGGCGTACAATTCGGTCATCAGACCAAGCGGTGGAACACGAAGATGCGTCCCTACATCTTCAGCGAGCGCAATGGTATCCATATCATTGACCTCCAGCAGACCGCGGAGGGGATGCGCCGCGCGCAGGACTTCATTACCAGTGTCACCGCGCACGGCGGCAAGGTGCTCTTCGTCGGCACGAAGAAGCAGGCGCAGGAAATCGTCGCTGAGGAAGCGAGCCGCGCCGGGATGAACTACGTCAACAAGCGCTGGATGGGCGGCACGCTGACGAACTTCGTCACGATCCGGGCGCGGCTCCGCCGTCTCGTTGAGGTCGAGGAGATGGAGAACAGCGGCGCGATTCTCGCCCTGCCGAAGAAAGAGCAGACGAGCATCGAGGCCGAGAAGGAAAAGTTGGAGAAGACGATCGGCGGCATGCGCGGGATGACTCGCCTGCCCGAAGCGGTTTTTATCGTGGATCCGCGCCGCGAGGAACTGGCGGTCAAGGAAGCGACCCGCCTCGAAATCCCGATCGTCGCGATGGTGGACACGAACTCTGACCCCGATGTCGTCAACTACGTCATCCCGTCGAATGACGACGCCATCCGCTCCGTGCGCCTGCTCACTAAGACGATGGCGGACGCGGCGCTCGAAGGGCGCGGCCAATACTACGCCGCGACGGCGCGCCGTGAGGAGCCGCAGCAGCAGACCTACGAACTTGACGCCGAAGACCTCGATGCCGCGATGGCCGAGAAGGGCGACACAGCCGCACCGGGCCGCTAAGTGACCGACACATTGAGACGAGACATTGAAAGGGGAACTGACCGTTGAGCGATGACAGTCAAATGGACAAGATTAAGAGGCTTCGCGAGAAGACCGGCGCGGGAATTATGGATTGCAAGCGCGCCCTTGAAGAAAGCGGCGGCGATCTTGATAGCGCGGAAGTCATCTTGCGGAAGAAGGGTATGGACTCAGCGATGAAGAAAGCGGGCCGGGCGGCGAATCAAGGGCTGATCTTCCAGTACATCCACGGCGGCCGGATCGGCTGCCTGCTGGAACTGAACTGCGAGACGGACTTCGTCGCGCGCACCGATGACTTCCAGCAGTTGGGCCGCGACATCGCGCAGCACATCATCGGCATGATGCCGCAGTATGTCCGCGCGGACGAAGTGCCGGAGGACGTGCGCGAGCGCGAGCGCCGCATCCATGACGGCTCCGACGAGGAAGTGGACCGCAAACTCGTCCTGATGGCGCAGCCCTTCGTGCGCGATCCGAAAAAGACGATTGGCGGCATGGTGCAGGAGGCGATCGGCAAACTGGGCGAAAACATCGTCATCCGCCGCTTCACCCGCTACGAACTTGGTGAAGCGGTCGTCGGTGATGGGAGTGATAGCGGCGACGACGGCGTGGACGCCTAATCGGTTGCGACCTGACGGCGAGGATACTTCCTCGCCGTCATTGTGTGTGCGGCAAGCACCAGGATGGGAGGGCAACCCGAATGACGGAGTCGAAGTACCAGCGTGTCCTGCTGAAACTGAGCGGCGAAGCCTTCGAGGGTGCCGGTGGCCGCAATATTGATCCGGGGATTGTCCACGCGCTCGCGGGCCAGGTGCGGGATGCGGTCGCCGGGGGCGACTTGCAAATGGCGATCGTCGCGGGCGGCGGCAATTTCTGGCGCGGGCGGAACGCGGAAGCGCTCGGCATGGACCGCGCGACCGCCGATTATATGGGCATGATCGGCACTGTCATCAATGCTCTCGCCTTACAGGAATCGCTGGAGCGGGCGGGCGTGCAGACGCGCGTGATGACCGCGATCCAGATGCAGCAGGTCGCGGAGCCATACATCCGCCGCCGGGCGTTGCGGCATATGGAAAAGGGGCGTGTCGTCATCCTCGCCGGTGGCAACGGCAATCCATACTTCACGACCGACACAACGGGCGCGCTCCGGGCGCTGGAACTGGAATGCGAAGTCCTGTTCATGGGCAAGCATGGCGTGGACGGCGTCTACGACCGTGATCCGAAGAAGTTTCCCGACGCCGTTCGCTTTCCGTATATTTCCTATGCGGAAGCGCTGAAGCGCGAATTGGGCGTGATGGACAGCACGGCGTTTGCGCTCTGTATGGACAACAATTTGCCGATTATCGTCTTCAACATCCAGGAACCGGGGATGATCGCGCGCGTCTTGCGCGGTGAGGAAGGTTTCGGTACCGTTGTACGGTAGCGGTTTCGCGTGGGAGGCACGACGATGTACGAAGATATTTTGCAGGATGCCGATGACCGGATGCATAAGGCAGTCGAGGCGCTACGCGATCATCTCGGTGGCATTCGGACGGGGCGTGCCTCGACGGGCTTAATCGAGCGTGTCATCGTGGACTACTACGGAACGGAGACACCGCTTCAGCAACTGGCCGGCATCTCCGCGCCGGAAGCGCACCTGCTCGTCGTGCAACCCTGGGACAAAGGCTCGATGAAGGCGATTGAAAAGAGCCTGCGCGCGAGCGATCTCGGTCTCAATCCGATGAGTGATGGTCAGGTCCTCCGCATCGCGATCCCGGCGCTGACCGAAGAACGGCGGCGCGACCTCGTCAAGATCGCCAAGCGGAATGTCGAGGAGGCGCACGTCGCGGTGCGTAATATCCGGCGCGACGCGATGCATATGCTCAAAGAACTGGACGATAGCGGCGACATCTCCGAAGATCAGCGGCGACGGGGTGAGGAACAGGTTCAGAAACTGACTGATCGTAGCATCGCCGCTGCTGACAAAGTCGGGCGAGAAAAAGAAGCGGAAATCCTCGAAGTCTGATGCGTGCGACAGGGCGGGTAACAGGGATGGCAGAGACGGTAACCGATCCGGCAAACAGCGCGAACGAAGCGGCAGCGGCGGAGTCTGTCGTGGTAAGCGGCAAGCCGCCGCGCCACGTCGCAATTATCCTCGACGGCAACGGACGATGGGCGCAGCGACGGGGTCTGCCGCGCAACAAGGGGCACGAAGCGGGCACTGAGAATATCCGCCCGATTGTCTCTGCCTGCCCGGAACTGGGCATCGAGTACCTGACGCTCTGGGCATTTTCGACGGAGAACTGGCGCCGCCCGCAAGATGAGGTGGAGGGCATTTTCCAGATCCTCAGCGAGCGGATCGCTATCGAAACTGAAGCGCTGCACAACGCGGGCGTGCGGCTGCGGCATATCGGCAGCCTTGAAGGATTAGGCGAGGAGTTGGCGGGCGCGGTGCGCGCCGCGATTGCTCTCACCGCCGACAATACGCGCATGACCCTGACGCTCGCCTTCAACTACGGCGGCCGCGCCGAAGTCGTTGCCGCGATCAAGGAGATGCTGCGAGATGGTCTCGATCCCGACAGCGTGACCGAGGAGACGGTTGACCGCTATCTCTACACCGCCGATATGCCGGACCCCGATTTAATCATCCGGCCCTCCGGTGAATTCCGGCTCTCGAACTTCCTCATTTGGCAGGGCGCATACGCGGAACTCTACTTCCCGAACATCCTCTGGCCGGATTTCGGCCCGGACGACCTCCGCGATGCCGTGACCGATTTCCAAAAGCGGCAGCGCCGCTTCGGTGCGATCCCCGACCCGATCACTCCCCCCGCACAGCCCGCGTAACCGATGTTCCGCCAGCGCGCATACTCGTCCGTCGGCGTCGTGGTCGTCGGCATTGTCCCGGCGTTGTTCGGCGTCTGGGGTGTGGCGGCGCTTTTCGCGCTGTTGAGCGTCGTCGCCCTGACCGAACTCCGTGTAATGTTTGGCCAGCGCAATCATGCAATCATCGTGCCAGTGTGTGCGAGCGTCGTTGTGCTCGCCATCATCGCGGTCGCCGCCGATTGGCCCGTCTGGGTCTTCAGCGCACTCGCGGCTGCGACGCTCGTCGCTCCCGTTGGCGCACTGCTATTCAGTCGGTCATCGGATGGCACCCTCACATCATGGACGACAACGGTCTTTGCCACCGTGTATATTGCCGTCCCGGTCGGACATGTCGTCGCGGTGCGCCATATTGTTGGTGTCACGTCGGGCGCGGGCGGTTGGCTAACACATCTCGAAAAAACACTGGGATTCGGCAGTATGGCGTTAGGATTGGCGTGGTTCCTGCTCGCACTCGTCACGACATGGCTAACGGACACGTTCGCGTACCTCACGGGCCGCGCGTTTGGGAAACACTTCATGGTGCCGCTAATTAGCCCGAAGAAGACGTGGGAAGGGTTCGCGGGCGGCATCGTCGGTGCGATACTGTCGGCGGTGATCGCGAACTGGTGTTTCGGCGTCGGCATGCGCGTGATTGTCGCGGTAGTGGCCGGCATCCTGATTGCGCTGGCGGCGACCGTCGGCGACCTTGCCGAATCGCTGCTGAAGCGTCAAACGGGTGTCAAGGATTCCGGCGCACTTATCCCCGGTCACGGTGGTGTCCTCGATCGCATTGACGGCCTGCTGTTCGCCTGTATCGTTGTCTATTACGTCGCCCGCGCCGTGGGTTGAATGAGGTGGAGCCGGCTTCAACCTGCAACCCCGAGACAGCAGGGCGAAACCTCCTCC
>JBPCPB010000136.1:0-4925 GCA_050999735.1 Thermomicrobiales bacterium
GCTTTAGCCTGCGTCCCTATCCGTAGAACGCAGGCTAAAGCCTACGCTACCAACTCAGTCCTTCGTCCTTGTGAAAGGTGAACAACAGATGCGTCGTCGGGGTATCGCGGTCTTGATTCTTGCGGTGATTGCCGCGGCGTTGGTGGGGGTTTGGTCGGCCGCGTACCGGCTGGGCGATTCCAGCGGCCGGAGTAAAGTCGCGGCTGACCGGAGCGCGTTCCTGACGCGGGTTCCGAGCAATCCGCAGGGCGCTGCGGCAGCAGGCACGCCTGGCGCTTCGGGAGCGCGGGGCGCGGGTGGCTCCGCTGCCGCCGGTGCAGGCGGGCAGCGCACCGGCGGGTCGCCCGGCAGCGGGCAGCAGGCAGTCGGCACGCAGTCGGCACCCGTCGCGAGCGCTCCTTCCAGTCGGACGTCGGGCGTCAGCCCTCAGTCCTCGTCTGGCAGCGTTGCCGGTCGTGTGACGAAGATTGACGGGGCGACGATCAGCGTGCAGCAGACGGATAGTACAATCGTTGTGGTCACGACGGACGGGCAGACGATCATTCGTCAACTCGTTCCCGGCGTGCTGACCGATCTGAAAACCGGCGACGTGATCGCGGTCGTCGGCGGGAAAACGGCGGATACGACGTACAGCGCGAAGACGATCACGAGCATCGGGCCGGTCACGGGCGCGACGAGTGGTGGCGTGGGACAGTCGCTAAGTGCTGTGCCACCGGGCGGGTCCGCACCGGCACTGACAGGCCAGATAAAGAGCGTGAACGGCGGCACGCTCACCGTGCAGAGCCTTGATGGGGCAACGGTGACCGTGACCTCATCGCCCGCGACGGTCGTGAAGACCCAGCAACCGGGAACGCTTAGTACCATCACGACGGGCGACCTACTGCTCGTGCAGGGTGATAAAACGGGCGCCACCACCTTGTTGGCGCGGAGCATCACCGATCAGGGAGCGTCGTGAAGTAGCCGGTAGTCAGTAAACAGTAGACAGAAAACGGTAGACAGAAAATAATGCGCGTAGCGCCTTCCGATTTCAACTGACTACTGACTACAATCTACTGACTACTCCAAAAGGAGCGACATGGCACGGACGATCCTCGTCGTGGACGATGAGCCGAATATCACGCGACTCCTGGGGATGTACCTGACGAAGGAAGGGTATACCGTCGAGACCGCCAGCGATGGCACAACCGCCGTCGCCAAAGCGCGGACAACGCGTTATGCCCTCATCCTGCTCGACCTGATGCTCCCCGGCATGGACGGGTTGGAGGCATGTCGGACGATCCGACGGACGAGCGATGTGCCGATTATCATGCTCACCGCGCGCTCCGAGGACGTGGATAAGATTGTCGGCCTGGAAGTCGGTGCGGATGACTATGTGACCAAGCCGTTCAACCCGCGCGAACTCGTCGCGCGCGTTAAGGCCGTCTTACGCCGGTATGAGGCGGCGGCATCGCCGGAGCGGCAGGTACTGACCGTCGGTGATCTCACCGTTGATCTCGACCGGCGCGAAGTGCGTGTCGGCGATGAGTTTGTCGAGGTTCGGGCGAAGGAGTTCGCGCTGCTCGTTGCGCTGGCCCGGCGTCCCGGTGTCGTCGTCCCGCGCGATCGGCTCCTCAACGAGGTCTGGGGGTATGAGTATAGTGTGGACACGCGGACGGTGGATGTGCATATCTCGACGCTGCGTGATCGGCTCATTAACGCGAGCGCGCGGATCGAGACCGTCTGGGGTGTCGGCTACAAATTGGTGTCGGCGGACGGTAAGCCGTGACGGCGCCGCTCGCAGGCCGCGCGCGAAACAGACGGCCACCGGTGGCCGTCTGTCCAATGGCAATGGCTCCCGGACCAGGATTCGAACCTGGAACCTAGCGGTTAACAGCCGCGCGCTCTACCGTTGAGCTATCCGGGAACGATGTCCCTACGAGCGGCATCGTACCATGCGTCTGTGTCGGCTGCAAGACCTCGCATTGCCTCATCAAAAATCTTACTATCCGCATTGACGATTCGCGTGAGACGATGCTAGAATACTTTGCCGACCTTTCTGTGGCCGGTCGTTATTGTCATCACCCGCATCTGTCGGGTTAGGAGGACTGGGATTAGCAGACCGCTTCGCACCAACGATCGTATTCGCGTTCGTGAAGTCCGCGTCATTGATGAGGAAAATAATCAGCTCGGCATCATGCTGACGCGAGACGCGCTGGAACGCGCGCGCGAGCATGGGCTTGACCTCGTCGAGGTCGCGCCAAATGCGACGCCGCCGGTCTGCCGGTTAATGGATTTCGGTCGCTTTAAATACGATCAGAGCAGGCGCGAGCGAGAAGCGC
This sequence comes from Thermomicrobiales bacterium, assembly GCA_050999735.1. Taxonomy (GTDB): domain Bacteria; phylum Chloroflexota; class Chloroflexia; order Thermomicrobiales; family JALYUS01; genus JALYUS01. The sequence continues at coordinate 2,319 of JBPCPB010000136.1, forward strand.
GCAAGAACCAGAAGACGCAGGACATCAAGGAGGTGCGCGTCACCGGCATCCTCATTGATCAGCACGATCTGGAGACGAAGGCGCGCGATGTGAAGCGGCTTCTGAAGGAAGGAAACAAAGTCCGCGTTTCCGTGATCTACCGTGGCGCGCGGCAGATGTCTCACCCGGAGATCGGCGACGAACTGATGCGCAAGCTCGTGGCGATGCTCGAAGCGGACGCGGTGATTGAGTCGCCCGCGCGGCAGGAAGGCCGCATCCTGAGTATGTTGGTCAGTCCGCGCGTTGCGCCGGCTGCAAAAGCGACGAAGGACCCGGCCGAGCCGGTTCCGACCGAGTAGGGAGGACGGGGAGGCATGTCCAAACTGAAGTTGAAGACGCATAAGCAGGCCGCGAAGCGTTTCAAGATTACCGGCACGGGGAAGATCATGCGCACCAAGGGCATGAAGAGCCATTTCCGGCGGCGCAAGTCGTCGCGTGTCAAGCGCGCGCTCGACAAGATGTTCCCGCTGAGTAGCGCGAACGCGAAGGGCGTGCGCCGTAGCCTGCCCTACGGCGTCAAATAGGAGGAAGAGGAAGATGCCTCGCTCAACCAATAATGTCGCGGCGCACGCCCGCACGAAAAAGGTGCTCGCCGCGACGAAGGGACACAAGGGCGCGCGCTCGCGTTGGAAGCGCACGGCAATCGAATCCAACATGAATGCGATGCTCTACGCGACGCGAGACCGCAAGAACCGCAAGCGGGAATTCCGCGCGCTCTGGATCGCGCGCATCAACGCGGCGTCGCGCCAGCACGATATGCCCTACAACCGCTTCATCAGCGGCCTGCAAGCGGCCGGGGTCGCGATTGACCGGAAGATGCTCGCCGATCTCGCCGTGCGCGACGGCGCCGCGTTCGGCGAACTCGTGGCGATTGCGAAGAATGCCGGAGTGGCAGCCGCCTGATACTGGAGGATCGCACGACGCCGTACGACGCGCCTATCACGAGCGTGCAGAACCCGACAATTGTTGCGATCCGCTCCCTGCACCGCCGGAAAGCCCGACGGGAGCAGGGAGCGTTTCTTATTGAGGGCGTGCGCCTCACGCGCGACGCAATCGCCGCGCACGCGGCAATCCGGCAGATCCTTCTCTGCCCGGAATTGCTCGGCGAGACTGCTCCTACGCTTCTGGATGAAATCGTGGATGCGCTCGGTGCATCGCGTGTCGTGGCCGTCGGTGCGACGGTGATGCGATCGCTGGCGGAGACGGAAACGCCGCAAGGCGTTGTTGCGGTCGTTGATCTCCCCGCGACGCCGTTGCCGACGTTTGACGCCCACGATGGGTGTGTCCTGATTCTCGATGGCGTCCGCGACCCGGGCAATGTCGGCACGTTGATCCGCGCGGCGGCGGCGGCGGATTGCGACGCGGTGATTACGATTGCCGGAACGGCGGATGCGTTCGCGCCGAAAGTCGTTCGGTCGGCAATGGGGGCGCATTTCCGCGTGCCGGTGATTGCGGACTGTGATTGGGAAGCCGTTGGCCCCGCAGTCGCGGGACTATCTACGGTCGTCGGCGCGGACGGGACAGCGCCGTTGCTCTATGACGCGGTTGACTGGGCCGAGGGCTGCGCAATCGTCATCGGCAACGAAGACCATGGGCTGAGCGCCGAAGCCCGCCGCTGGTGTACCGCGATCGCGCGCATCCCGATGGCGCGCGGCGTTGAATCGCTCAATGCCTCCGTATCGGGCGCGATCATGGTGTACGAAGTGGCGCGCCAGCGTCGGCGTGCGCGACCTGCTTGACAACGGGCGCGGTTGCGGGTATGACTATATCCTGAAAACGCGATGACGGAGCGCATCGCGGTGGCAAGGGGCCTCATCGCCAAATCCGGCATGACAGGGACGCGCGACCAGGACTGAGAGTCGCATGGAGACCGGATCGCCACCCGATATTCACTCCTGAGCGGGGCGGTGAACGCACGTAGCCGCACACGGTGGGTCCCCGTTACCTGGGCCGTCGCCATCGGCATGCGTGTGCCCGTGGCGGGCATGAGATGCGCTCGCGAGGGCGTAATCAGGGTGGTACCGCGGAAGCCATGCTTTCGCCCCTGTTGGGGGCAGCGAAGGGCATGGCTTTTTTGTGCATGAGGAGGGCGTCGTATGAGCATCGCAGAGCCGACATTGATCGAACTGCGGGAGATCGCGCTCGCGCGGCTCGACGCGGCAACAGCGGTCGAAGAGACGCGGGCATGGTACCGCGACTATCTCGGCGACCACGGCGCGGTGACTGCACTGACGAAGCGGATTGCCGGTCTGCCGCCGGAGCAGCGGCGCGCGTTTGGTATTGCCGTCAATGCGCTGAAGACAGAACTGAGCGGCGCATTAGCGGCACGCCAAGCGGTTCTCGAAGCGTCCGCGCTCGAAACGCGTATCGAATCCGAGGCGATTGATGTCACGTTGCCGGGCCGACCGGTGCAGCGGGGGTTTTTGCATCCGACGACGCGCATCATCCGCGAAATCTGCGACATCTTCGGCAAGATGGGCTTCCAGACCGTCGAGGGGCCGGAGGTCGAATACGCGAAATACAACTTCGATATGCTCAACATCCCCGCTGACCATCCGGCGCGCGATG
>JBPCPB010000316.1:0-11683 GCA_050999735.1 Thermomicrobiales bacterium
TCTTCGTCATGGTGATCACGACGATCAACAGCTACAACGTCTTCACGCAGGTCTACGTCCTCGCCTCGGACGTGCAGGGGGCGCCGGGGTTCCTCGTGCGCGTGCTCGTCTACGATATGTTCGAGAAGGGCTTCCGCTTCTCGAAAATGGGGCTCGCCTGCTCGGAGGCGATTGTCCTCTTCGTCATTGTCCTGGTGCTGTCGTTCATCCAGTTTCGCTGGCTTAAGGATCGGACGGCTTGAGGAGGGGAATGGTATGAGGCGTTTCTGGAAGACAACGGGCCTCGTCGCACTGCACGCCGTGCTCGCGCTCGGCGCGATCATCATGGTCATGCCCTTTATCTGGATGATCTCCACCGCGTTCAAGCCCAAGAATGAGGTGCTCTCGAAGACGCCGAACTTCATCCCGGCCCACCCGACGTTCGCGAACTTCACGGGCGTCTTCCATGCCGCGCCGTTCGCGCGGTACTTCCTCAACAGCATGGTCATGTCGGTCATCTCGACCGTCGTGATTGTCCTGACCTCGGCGATTGCCGGATACGTGCTGGCGAAGTTCAGCTTTCCCGGTCGCACCTTGCTCTTCGCGGTCATCCTCGCGACCGCTGTCGTGCCGTTCGAGATTTACATGATCCCGCTTTACCTCTCGATGAACAAGTTAAAACTCATCAACACAATGCAGGGAATGGTGATCCCGTATCTCATTATGAGCTTCGGCATCTTCTTCATCCGGCAGAATGTGATCGCGTCTATCCCCGACGAACTGATGATGGCAGCGCGCATAGATGGCGCGTCGGAATTGCGCATCTTCACGCGGATCATCCTGCCGCTGCTCGGCAGCGCGTGCAGCGCGCTCTCGATTTTCGCCTTCATCCAGGCATGGACGGCGTTCATCTGGCCCCTGCTCATCGCAAATACGCAGGACCTCTACACGATGGAGCTCGGCCTCGCCCAGTTCCAGACGGGTTTCGCCATCAATTTCGGCCTGACCGCCGCTGGCTCGGTGATCAGCCTCTTACCCGTCGTCGTCGTCTTTCTGTTGCTCCGCCGCCGCATTATCACCGGCGTCGCGCTGACGGGCATTAAGGGCTAATTGGGAGCAGGGACGGCGAACGATGCAGATCGAGGGGCGACTTGTCGAGACCGGGGATGGCGTCCGTCTGACGGTCGAGGGCACGGCGATCACCGCGATGCAGTCCATCGAGACGCGGACAGAGACATGGATCGCCCCCGGCTTCATTGACATCCAGGTGAATGGCTATGCCGGATTGGACTTCAACGCGGCGGACGTGACACCGGAGACGGTGGCGGGGGTCGTCCGCGCACTCTGGCGTCGCGGTGTCTCCGCGATCTGTCCAACAGTGATTACCCAGTCCGAAGCGGCGATGTGCCGCTCGCTCTCCGCCATCGCCGCCGCGTGCGACGCCGATCCGCGTATCGCCCACGCGATTCCCTGCATTCACGTCGAGGGGCCGTTCATCTCATCGGAAGACGGCCCACGGGGCGCGCACCCTCTCGTGCACGTCCGGCCACCGAGCATCGCGGAGTACCAGCGATGGCAGGAGGCGTCCGGCGGGCGGGTCGGGATTGTAACGCTCGCGCCCGAATACCCAGACGCGCCCGTCTTCATCCGCGCCATCGCGGGCGATGTGGTCGTTGCGCTCGGGCACACGGCCGCCGATGCCGCGCAGATCCGCGCGGCGGTAGATGCGGGCGCACGGCTCTCGACCCACCTCGGCAACGGCGCGCATGGCCGCCTCGCGCGCCATCCCAATTACATCTGGGAGCAACTGGCGGATGATCGCCTCGCCGCCAGTCTGATCTGCGACGGCCATCACCTTCCGCCCGCCGTCATCAAGGCGATGGTGCGCGCCAAAGGGCTGGAGCGCACGATCCTCGTCAGCGACGCCGTCGCGGTCGCGGGCCTGCCCCCCGGCGTCTATGACGCGGCGGTCGGTGGGAAGGTGGAACTGCTGCCGAGTGGGCGGCTTAACCTGTTCGGCACGCCCTATCTCGCCGGGTCGGCCAGTTCGCTGCCGGAGGGGATTGCAAACGCCATCCGGCACGCGGATGTGACGCTCGCCGAGGCCGTGCGCTTCGCCACCGCGAATCCCGCGCGACTCCTTCGGTTCGACGGGGCGCGCGGGCGCGGGGCCGTCCGTGTCGGCACAATGGCCGACCTGACGCTCTTCCGCCACGACCGCACGGACGACACGATCACGATCATGACGACCGTTGTGAACGGCGAAATCGTCTATCGGCGGGGCGGCTGACATTCCGCTCGCCCCGCTCATTCGCCTGCGGATTCGCGGTCCAGATAGAGCACGCACGCGGGATGGCGACGGAGGATGGAAGCGGGACACGCTGTGGTGATCGGCCCATGCAGCGTGTCGTGGACCGCCCGCCGCTTCGCCGGCCCCGGCACGACGCACGACAGGTACGCGCCGGAGAGTAGCATCGGGATCGTCAGGGTGAGCGCATGGCTCGGCACGTCACCGATTGTCGCGAAGCAGCCGTCATTGATCTGCTGCTGCTTGCACGGCAGATCCAGTTCAACCGGCTTAATCGCCTCGGGGTCGTCGAAGTCCGCGACCGGGGGGTCGTTGAACGCGATGTGGCCATTCTCACCGATGCCGAGGCAGACGACATCAATCGGCGCTTCGTGCAACAACGCGCCGTATCGCGCGCACTCCGCTGCCGTTTCGTTGGTGCTATCAATGAAATGGACGGTTCCGGGATGGACGCGGTCGAAGAGATGCGCGCGCAGGAAGTTGCCGAAACGCTGCGGCGCCACCGGTGGCAGCCCAAGGTCTTCGTCCATGTGGAACGCCGTCACGCGCGACCAATCGAGCGCCGGCGCGTCGCTCAATGCCGCCAGAAACTCGTTCTGCGAGGGCGCGGCAGCGAAGATCATCCGCACGCGCTCCCGCGCCGCGAGCAGGTCGCGCATCGCGGCGGCGACATCGCGTGCCGCCGCCGCGCCCATCGCCTGCCGGTCGGCATAGACGCGGACATCGAGCGCATCTACCGTCTCATAGTGTACCAACGTGCAGTTTCTCTTTCACACTTTCCTTCACTGCCGGTGCGGCCAGCATCCGCTGATACGGTGTCTGTGCGACATCATACCGCTTCATCATCTTCCCGCCTTCCCGCTGCTTACTGACGAGTTGCACCGACGGCGGGAAGAAGTTCGTGAACAGCCGCAGCGACCGATAGACCGTCGCCAGTGCGATGCATGCGGCATCTCCTTCATCGCGATCATCGCCGATGGTCTGTCGAACAATCGAATCGTTTTTCTGCTCAATCTGCCCAGAGATACGGTATTGGTTGTCAAGCAGCAGCCACTGCGGGATCGACGATTCGATAATTCGACTGATACCGCTGCCGCTTTGTCACGAGCGCCCACGCCAAATGCAACAGCTTGCGTGCCGCCGCGCAGCGTGCCACTTTGCTCGGCTTATCCGCCGCGCGCAAGCGGGTGTAAAACGCCTTGAGTGCCGGGTTGTACCGCACCGCCGCCAGCGTTGCCATGGACAAGGCGGTGCGCAGGCGGCTTTGTCCGCCATGACCGATGCCTGCCCGCCCGCGCACGCTCGTCTCCGACGTGTGCGGCATCGGTGCCAATCCCGTCCTGCCCAGCGGGCACCCGGCGGTCGCTGCTTCGGGCATGGCGCACAGGGTGAAGCTCGTCGTGCTCACCAGCAGCCACGCGGCGGTCAGCACCCCGATCCCCGGCGCGCTCGTCAGGCATGCTGCCCAAAGGGCGCCCGGCGACTCCGCCCAGTCGCTCGTCGCCAGCACGGCAGCGATCTCCGCTTCCAAATCGCCGATCCGTGTGTCGAGCATCGCGATTACTGCGTCCAGATGATCTTGCACCGAGGCGGCGACCACTGGCCATTGCAGTAGCGCGTGCCGCTGGTTGCGCGTCTGCTGCCGCATCGCGACCAGGGCATCACGGGTGGTCAGGCGTTGCCCGGGTGCCCATTGGGCGGTATCGTGGTAGACCGCAGGCGGCGGGCTCCACACGGCGGGCTGCAAGGCGGCGGCCAACTGTGCCAGATTCTGGGCATCGAGCGGGTCGGTCTTGGCGCGGCGCAACTGGGCCTTGGCGAAATGGTGCGCCTGCAACGGATTGATGACGCTCACCGCATACCCCGCCGTATGGAGGGTGACAGCGAGGGCGACCCAGTAACTGCCGGTCGCTTCGAGGACGACGAGGGTGGCGGGCGCGCTCCCCGTCGCGGCGAGTTGGCGTTGCAAGGAAGTGCATCCCTCTGGTCGCTGCGGATGGGCGACGGGCGGGGTGGGCGACGCACCGGGCGGCATCCACGCGGCGGTGAAGCTTGTCGCGGCAATATCAATCCCGACGTACAGTTGGTAGTTGGCGGTACCGTACTCCATCCTCTTCCTCCATTCCGTGGGCGGCTCGGTCATGCGTCGGTTCGGTGGGCGGCGGGCGTCTTGCCTCGTGATGCGTGGTCATCGCCACTCGATATGGTTCAGACTTGCCGTGCCCCGGTGGATGGGGGACACTCTCTGGGACGCAGTCGTTGCTGCATGGGCGCCCGCGTCCTCTCCATCCTCCGTGAACCGTCACATCCAATATACGAGGGCGCCCGCATTGATCGTTCTTCTTGTACGGGCGACAACGGGTGAAGGTGATTTCCTCACGCGCACAATACCGCACCAAGTGGTGGTTGATGAACTCGCCGCCGTTGTCCGAGTCGAGACCGAGCACCGGCATGGGCAGCAGCGTACGAGCGTGAGCAATCGCCGTGCTGACTGCCTGCTCACCGCGATTGGGGAGCGCGACGCATTCCGTCCATTGGGTGGCGATGTCGGTGAGCACGAGCGAGTGCAGACCCACAGCCACCAAGATCACGCCGAAAGTCAGGCTCGGTTCGCAACATGTGACGGATTTCGTCATAGAGCTTGTGAATGAAGAATATATTGTCGTAGAGATCGAAGCAGCCCGCCATAAACTCTTCAAGCAAGACGGCGATCTAACTGCCGCAGCCAATCATGCAGTCCGTCAAGCGACTGATTGGAGACAGTGGGTCATTGAGCATGGGAGTTATGCGCGTACGACCATTCCCCAACTCTCGAATGCTTACGATCCGGACGCTTACGCTATCTTGGGTCGCCGTCCTGAATCGAGTGAGGAGAGAACGCGGCTAAGGCGCACTAACAGGGATCGTCCGGCTATCCAGATCAAGACATATGACGATCTGTTGAATCAAGCCGAGCAGTATCTAGAGAACCTGCGTATCCATCTGGCACCACGAGCCAAGCTATAGATCGCTAATCTTTCTTCTCGCGGCTTGACTCCGGAAATGATTATTCCCGGCCCCACCCTGTCACGTTGATCGCTAAATGGCGATAATCTTCGGCGCTATTTGTCGGTCAGCGACATAAAATCGGTAGCCTCACGCTGTTCTACTCCCGGCAAACGAACGTTTTCTAAACTTCCTTATACTCAGTCCAAGTCGTCCTGTTTCCCCAATGAATCGCGTTCAGAAACCCATGTCAAAAACAAAATCCCATGAACGGCCTGCGCAAGAGAGTTTTGAGACACGCACCAGCCAAGAGCTGTGATCGGCGCTTTCCCTCCCTTGCCCCCTACTGTAGACGGAAGCGATTCCATGCGTCCCAGATATCGTCCGCGATGCCCCGTAGGCGTATGATCCGCCTCGGATCGCGCGGGGAAGACATAGTGGCCTAGCCCATGCCAGAACTGTTCGCCCATGACATTCGTTTAATCTTTGGGATCCGGTGGCATCGTGGCATCTTCCTTCGGGGATGGCACAGGGCGGAGGGACGAAACGGGACCGACGGCATGTGTACGGAGCCCACTATTGGCACAGCGTTCCGAGGTGGCGAAACGACGCGGGCCGCTTCGCCAATCGAAAGGGAGGCTTGACGATGTCGCAACGCACGTTTTCGCGCTCATTGCCGTGGCGTTTCGCCCTCGCCGCACTGCTCATCGCAGCGCTCATCGGTGGTGCGGTGCCGACGAACCCGGTCTCCGCCGAGGCGGGCGTGACGCCGTTCACCATTCCTGCCACGGGGAGCACCGCGACCGCGATCACCCGCGGCAGCGACGGCAACGTCTGGTTCCTGGAGTCGGCCGCAAACAAGGTCGGCGTGATTACGCCCGCCGGCGACATCACCCAGTACGATCTCCCGGCGACCGACCCCAAATCATACCTCGACGACGATATGACGGCAGGGCCGGACGGCAATCTCTGGTTCACCTTGGGGGTCGCGAACAAGGTCGGCCGCATCACTCCTGCGGGCGTCACCACGCAGTATGACGTGCCGAGCGCCAAGAGCGGCCTCGGGCGCATCACGGCGGGACCGGACGGCAACCTCTGGTTCACCGAGACGCTCACGGGCAAGATTGGCAAAATTACGGTGACCGGGGCGATCACGGAGTATCCCGTGCCGGGCGATCCGGGTGGCATCACCGCCGGGCCGGACGGTAACCTCTGGGTGATCTGGTTCCGTGGCGACACGACGCAGGTGCGCAAGGTGACTCCCGACGGCGGTGCGACGGATTATCCGCTCCCCGTTCCCGCGGGCGTCGCGAGCGGCGGCGCCGATATCACAGCGGGGCCGGACGGCAACCTCTGGCTCGCGATCCACGCGCAGTGTGGCAGCCCGACGGGGAGTCCCTGCACGCCGAACGCACTGGCGATCATTCGGCTTACCGTCGCCGGCCAGGTGACGCTCTACCCGATCCCGTTGCCGCCGATACGAATCGCCGTCGGGCCGGACGGCAACCTGTGGTACACGACGGAGGGTCGCGCGCTTGGGCGGATCACCCCGGCGGGCGAGTTGACCTCCTTCGCCGTCGCCGGGACGTACCTCACGACCGGAGCGGACGGAAATCTCTGGCTCGCTCTCGCGACAGAGAAGACCATTCTGCGGGTGCAACCCGATCAGCTCGCATTGCCCGCCGCTCCGTCGCCCACTTCGGCATTCCCGACCCGACCGATGTGTACCCCGTTCGCCCCGAACAGTCCGTTCGCCGCTGCCGGTTTCCACCCCCAGTGGCAGCAGGGCGAAGCACTCGCCCCGAACTTTTGGGGGCCCACGGTCACCACCGGCCTCCAGGAACTATACAGGGAAGCGCCCGGCGGCGGCCAGCGGCTCGTGCAGTACTTCGACAAAGGTCGGATGGAACTGACTAACCCCACGACGGGGACGGTGACGAATGGCCTGCTTGCCACGGAACTGATCAGCGGCAAGATCCAGGCGGGGGATAGCAGGTTCCAGCCCTACGCTCCGGCCACGATCCCGATTGCCGGCGACCCCGACAACCCGGGGCCGACCTACGCTGGGCTAGCGAGTAATGGCGCTTCCCTCTTCGCCCCGACCACCGCCAAGCCGGGCAGTTATGTCACGCTGATCGCTGCGGCGGACGGCTCCGTGACGGATGGCGGTGGCTTCGCGGGGATTTCGATGACGCCGGCGATCAGCGGCTTCGATGCCACCACGCAGCACAACGTCCTCGGCGCCTTCGCGGCGTATCGGGATCGCGTCGGGGTGCAGACGGTTGGCTACGCGATCAGCGAGCCATTCCGTGCCACCGTCAAAGTGGCGGGCACGTCGGTGTCGGTCGTGGTGCAGGTGTTCGAGCGACGCGTGCTGACCTATACCGCGAGTAATCCCGACCCGTATCAGGTCGAGATGGGCAACATCGGCCAGCACTACTACCAATGGCGGTATTGCAGTTCGGCGGGATGATCACACGGGGGTGATGGCGAGGCGGGCATCATTGGGGGCACCGATGAAGACTGTCTGAAACGATACCACAAAGGGTGCCGATGGTGCGTGGTGTCCACGCCCCCGATGCCGCATTACTCCTTGCGTGGTCACAAACGCGGCGCGAGGGAAGGGGCGCACCCATGGCAGCAGGACCGACGGGAAGCGATCCCACCGCGTTCTCCCCGCGCCCACCCGACGATCATGGCGGGGTGTGCCACGGGAGCGGAGCATCTCAGCAGACTCGCAGCGACCATGCGCGCGGGCGCTCGCGGAAGGGAACGTGACGATGCGTCAGCAAACCTACTCGCCCGATCTCGGCGATCCCACCACCAGCGCGACGAATGCGGGTGGACGGTTGAGCCCCGCGCAAGAGCGGACGATCCACGCCTGGGTCCGGCGTGAAACGCTACCCAACTATCTTGGCCTCGGGTTTGTCTGCCTCCTCTTCTTTCTCCTCTTGCGCCACGCTATGATCGTGAAGGCGATCTTCCGCAGCGATCCCTTCGGCGCCAAACCGATGCTCTTCGGGCGCGCACTACCCGTCTCGTATCTGGCGCTGATGGCGGGGGCGATCCTGCTCGCCTGGTTCCTCGTCGGCCTGGGCAGCCTGCGGCAAATCCTCTACACCCGCCATGCGTTGCTGGCGGGCACGATCCGGCAGGCCGATGGCGTCATCATCTGGCACGGCAACGAGCATCTCGCGCTGCTCTCCGGTGGCCCGACCCAGCTGCCCACTTGGACGCTGGACCGGACGGTCGCCCTGTCGCCCGGCGCGTACCACTTCTTTTTCCTCCCGTTCCAGTACAGCGGCTGGATCAGCTCCGACCGTGTCGAGGGTGGCTGGCTGCTCAGCGCCGCGCCGCAGTCTGCGGCGAGCACCGGTGCCGATTTCGCGGGAGCGCCGTCCGCCGCATCCCCGTCACCCTTCCTCCAGACGCTGGCGGCTGCCAATGGCTTTCACGCGGACGCGCTCGACGCCAACCGTGCAGGCCGCCTGACCGAGGCCCAGACCCGGACGCTCGCGCGCACCTTCCGCCACCGCCGCGGGCAGTGGGTGCTCATCGGGCTCTTCTTCCTCCTCGGGAGTGCCGGCGCGTTCTCCACGCAGGGGGTGACGTGGCGCAACGGGTGGGCGCTCGTCTTCGCAGCAGCGGGCGCGCTCTTCGTCCTCTCCGCCATCTGGCCGGGGCCACGCGCGAGCAACCGGGATCTCGCCGACAGCCGTGTGGTGACCCTTGAGGGCTGGGTGCGCCGGATCGTGGTGATCGCTGACACCTCGGGAGGCGGGGGGCAGACCCAGGGACCGCCGCACGACCTCTATTACTATCAGATCGCCAATCAGCGCTTCGCGGTGGCGGGAGTCGCCGCCTACGACGCGCTCGATGAACGCCTCCCGTACCGCCTCTATTACCTACCGCGCACCAGGCAACTCGTCAATCTCGAGCCGATCGCCCCGCCGTGGACGCAGCCACCCGCCGCACCGACGATGTGGAGCGACGGGCACACGACGCCCGCCTTTCCGGGGGTGCCCGTCGCACCGATCACGGCGGCGGAGGTGAGCGCCGCGCTCGGTGAGCTGATGCAGGCAGCCGACCCACCGAGCGGCGGTGCGAGCACCCTGCCGGGGATGGTCGTCAACCATTTTCAGAACGCCACCGGCACGGCACAGGTGATGGTCGGGATGCTCGTCGGCTGGCAGGAGAACCGCTTCTTCCGGCTCTTTCAGGAGGGCATCGCGCGGCGCGGCCAGCCTATCTCCGGCCTCGGGGATGACGCCTATTTCGCGCAAAACCTCTTGCTGGCCCAGAAGGGGAACGTCTCGGTCACCGTGCTGGTGGTGAACCAAGCCTGGGGAGCGGACGGCGCGCGGTCGCTCGCGACGTCCCGGCAGATCGCCGCTGCCATGGTGAACCGCCTGGCGTAGTCACCGGTGTCCATGGGAAGGATAAAGGGGTAGGACTGCGCTCTCCTTTGCGGGTAGTGACAGATTCTCCCGTCCTACCCCTAGTCGGGGCGCGAACAGAGCGATCAGAAGCGTCACACCAGCCCACTACCGAGCGCCAACGCCGCTACTTGAGCATGGTGGCGAGCGCGTAGTACGCCGCACGCGGCGACCAGTCGCTGTTCACCACGCCCCAGCCGTATTTCTCATCGCTCGGCCCGCTCGTCGTCACCTGGAAGTTGAGGTTCCAGACGAACATCACACCCATCCACGGGTACGACTTGCCGAGCGCGAATGCCTCGGTCAGGTATTGCGCCTGCTGCTGGTCAGAGACAGAGCGCGCATACTTGTAGGCGTCCGGCGGGTTCGCGCTGCTATCCCAGCCGGTCTCTGTCAGCCACAGCTTCTTGCCGCCCTCGCCGTTCTGCTCCATCGCGGCGCGGACTTCGAGGATGCGCTTCCAGTAAAACGCGTCACTCGTCGTGTAGGAACGCGTGCCATCTGCATCCGTGCCACAGGGATTCGTCGCCGGGTTGTCCGGGTAGGAGTTGTCCGGCGGGTTGCAGTTCGAGCCGGGGTGCGCGCCCAGCGCGTCGTAGTAGTTCTTTACCTCCGGGTGCTGCTGATACATCTTCTGCAGGTACTGCACCTCGTCAATCGCCACGCCTGCGTCCACCGTGCTGGTCGGCGTCATGCCGCCGAAGACGACGGTGATCTTCGGGTCAACCGCCTTGAGGGTCTGGTAACCGGCCTTCAGGACCGGCAGATAGGGGGCAGCGGGATCGTTGAGATTCACCGAGCCACCCGTCTCGACGGCGTAGTTCTGCTCGTTCCAGACCTCGTACGCGGCGATCTTGCCCTTGTAGCGGTTCGCCATGAAGCCGATGAAATCCGCGAAATCCTGCGGGTTCGGTGGCAGGCCACCATTCGCCGCGCCGGTCCACGCCGGCGAACTGACCGGACTGAGCATCACATTGACTCCCGCCGAGGTGGCGGCATTGACGAAAGCGTCTATGTTCGCGACGTAGTCGTTGCCGAACTGCCCCTTGGTCGGTTCGTAACTGCTCCAGCGTACCTGCTGGCGCACCCAGCCGAACCCCGCGCCGTAGACCTTGCCGAACATCGTGTCCTTGCCGCCGCTGTCCAGGCCAGCCCCATCCACGTTGAAGCCGTAGCCCTGCCCGCTATCGCCGACATGGAGATTCGCGTAACTGCGCGCCAATGGCTGCCCGGCGCACGGGCCCTGGCCAATGCAGTCCGTCGGTTGCTGCCCGGTTGGCTCCGGCGCGCGCAGGGCGGGATCGAGGTTGTCCTTGTCCGCCTGCGTCACGCCGAGGAGGCCGAGTTGCACCTTGAAGGGATCGGCGTTCTCCGGGTGGTATTCGAGGCGGTAGCGCTCGAAATACTGCACGCGGTGCGTCTGCCCGTCGCCTGCCGGGGCGGGGGCATTCTGCTCGTCGAACGGCTCCGAGATCGGGTAGCCGAAGATGATGATGCTCCGCTGGGCGTTCCCCCCACCGGCGGATTCCCAGAAGGCGCGAATCGCCGCATTGCCGGGATCGCTGCCGCCAATCGTGTGATTGGTCTGGCTGAAGAACAATCGCCCGTCATTCGGGTTGCCGACCGGCTGGAAGTTCGGGTCGGTCGTCGCCCGATCCGCCGTTTGCAGCGCGGCGAGACGACGACCGAGCACCTGGAAGGGCGTACCACGATTCTCGTCGTGCTGCTCGAAGACGGCGCGCTGCAAATACTGGGTCGGATGCGTCTTGCCATCTTCCGATTGCTGGTCAAAGACTTTGGTGATTGGGAAGCCAAACTGCGCCACCCCGCCGTTGCCGTACCAGGAGTACCGGAACTGGGCGTAGAGGTAATGCCCCGTGTCCGGATAGTAATCGACCGCCGCGGAGACCGGCGCTGCCGGCGCGACCGCAAGGAGACTGAACAAGACGAGCGCGATCATTCCCGCACTCATCCA
>JBPCPB010000183.1:0-12914 GCA_050999735.1 Thermomicrobiales bacterium
GCCGAACTCCGCGCGGCTCGTCAGTTCAAGAGTACGCGGTCGGGCGAACGGCACGTCGAACGTCTCTTTGATCGTCCCCGGATGCGCGGTCATCAAGACAACCCGGTCGCCGAGCAGCGTCGCCTCATCGAGGCTGTGCGTGATGTAGAGGACGGTCTTGCGCTGCTCCTCCCAGAGGCGCAGCAACTCCTCCTGCATGACGAGTTTCGTCTGGGCATCCAGCGCGCCGAGCGGTTCGTCCATCAGCAAAATATCCGGGTCGTTCGCGAAGGCGCGAGCGATACCGACGCGCTGCCGCATCCCGCCCGACAACTGATTTGGGTAGGTCTGCTCGAACTTCGTCAGGCCAACCTTGGCGAGCCATTGCCGCGCCGTCTCGATCCGTTCCTTTTTGCCAATGCCGCGCATTTCGAGGCCGAACGCCACATTATCGAGCGCCGTCTTCCACGGAAAGAGCGCGTACTCCTGGAAAACGACATTGTTCTGCGGTCTACCGCCAGTCGGATCCGCATTGATTGTCAGTTCGCCTGCGGTCGCGGGGAGCAGACCGGCGACGATGCGCAGGAACGTGCTCTTGCCGCAGCCGCTCGGCCCGACGAGGCAGACAAACTCGCCCTCGGCGACCGTGAGATCGAGATCGTGGAGCGCGATGACGGGTCGCCCTTTGCGCCCGGCGAAGATGCAACCGATGCCGCGTGCGATGATCTTCGGTTGCCGCGCCACGAATGCCCGCCGCGTCGCATCTGCCGCCATCGCCCCTGCCCTATGCCGCCGGGCCGACGGTTTTGACCGCCTTGTCCGCGAATGATGGGTCGAACAGTTTGCTGATGTCTACCGGCTGGCTGTAATCGGTCCATCCATTCTCGCGGTAGACTTTCTCCTGGTCCGTGATGCTGTCGGTCTTGATCGCCATATTCGGATCGTAGATAAAGGGCGGCGTAGCGCGGATGACTTGTTCCGTACTGCCGGTGTACTTGACGTACGTTTGGACATTCGCGTCCGTCAGGTAATTCGCGCCCTGGATGGCACGGTATCCCTTGAGGAGCGCGAGCGCGAACCGGTTCGCCACATCCGGTCGCTCCTTGATGAGTTTGCCGCTGTACATAAAGGTCGTCGTCGAGTAGCCGGGTGCGAAGTCGTCCACGAGGATGGCGCCCGCGCCCTGCTGGATCGCCTGCGTCGAGAAGGGCGTGCCGATCAGCGCGGCATCCACCGCGCCATTTGCCAGCGCCTGCACCATGTCGGGGTTCGCGAGGTTGACGAACTGCACGTCCTTCCCGGTCAATCCGGCGGTCTGGAGCGCCTTGACGGCGAGGTACGCGCCCGCGCTCCCCGTGCCACCGGCGACCGCGACCTTTTTCCCCTTGAGATCGGCGAGCGTCTTTACCTGCCCACCGTCCACGAGCGCCTTGCGGACCTCGAACTTCGATGGGCCATCCTTCTGCGGCGCGATGCCCGCCGAGGCGATCACCTTGAAATCGAAGCCCTTCGCGAAGGTGTTGAAGGTCGCGGCGGAGAGACCGACCGCGCCGACATCTATCTGCCCCTGCGCGAGGAAGGCCATCACTTCCGACCCGGAGGCCGCCTTGTCAAGGCTGATCTCGATATTCTGGTCCTTGAAGAAGCCACGATCCATCGCGACATAGAGCGGCGCGAAAAAAAGGCCGGGTACATGCACGACTTTGACGGTGTCCGCTGGGCCGGACGGTTTCGCCGCGCTCGCGGTCGTTGACGCCGCGATAGCGGGCGCGGATGAAGCAGCGGTTGTGCTGCTCGGCGCGGTCGTGGCGCCTGCTGATGCCGTTGTCAAGGTGGAGGCAAGTGATGGCTTGGCAGTAGATGCACTCGCGGGCGTGGCGGTTCCTACCGGCAATGACGATGCGATCGTCGACGTTGCCGCGATCGAACCGCCGCACGCGGAAAGCGCGACGCTGACGAGCAGCCCGACCGCGACAATCGCGGTGGCACGAATACGGAACACTATCATCTCCCCCTCGTTTCCTGGACACCCATGCGAATCATTTGTACAGATCAATGCTATAGGCATTCCGAATCGCTGTCAATCGCTCCGCACCGCAACGAAGCGGGCGGATGAGAGGTATCTGCACCGATTTGCAGAGATGTCCCGCCCGGCTATCCGTCATCCATCACGTAATCTGGAGGAGTGCGGATGATTTACTTGCGCGCGATGATTACGAGCGATTGGCCGAACGGCGGCGGGATCATGCGTTCGACCCGTGAAAGGACGGGGACGAGAAAGCGATCATAAAAGCGTATCTGGCCACTGTGGATTACCTGTTGCCGACGCACTCTGCCGACGGCAAACCACGATATGGCGCCAATGCTATTGAAGAAGCGACAACGCTCGACGCTGAAACCAACTGCCGTGATCATGTCACGCAACGCTCGCCGCCGGTAGCGACGCACATGGCCCAACTCCGTATCGAGCGTGCCATAGATGAGCGGCAGCGCCGGAACCAACAGAACCAGATGGCCGCCCGGTTGGAGAAGATCGTACATACTCTTTAGGGCACGTTTGTCTTCCGTGATGTGTTCGAGCACATTGACGCAGACGACTGTCGTGAGCCGTTCGGTCGCGAGGGCCGCGACAACGCCGGGATCGAGGATATCGCCCTCGATGACGCGAATGCTCTCTGCATCGAACCGATACTGCAAACGTCGGCAGCAGGCGGGATCATTGTCGAGCACGACGAGCCGTTCACGATCCTGTAAGGCGTGCGCGATACTGCCGATACCGCCGCCCACTTCGACAACGCGCGATCCGATGAACGGCAGTATTGTGTCGAGTATCCACGCGTGATAGTTGAATGCCAGCGACATCGTGTCGAGCGCACTCGCATGCATCGAAAGCGCGTCGTGCCGCGCAACCGCCTCCCGTTCGCCTGTATCTGATACCATCATCACTTCCCACCCGAATACACGACCGCGTATCAATGAAAGAACCGATAGCGAACAAGGACATACAGAATCGTGAAGGAATCCCGCCAACGAATCTTCTTCCCATCCGTGAAGACGCGGCCGTTGTAGGAAATTGGGACTTCGTAGATCGAATAGCCATTCCTGAGGATTTTCGCCGTTATTTCCGGGTCGAATCCCCAGCGATCCTGCCGCAAATGAAATGAGTGGGCAACGTCGCGCGTGCAGAGCTTGTAGCAGGTCTCTACGTCGGTGAGGGTCGTGTTATAGAGGACATTCGCAACGAGTGTGAGCAACTTGTTTCCAACTTGATGCCAGTAGTACATCGCTTTATGTTCGCCGAGGAAGCGTGAGCCGTAGACTACCGAACTGCGGCCTTCCATGATAGGACGGAGCAGGGTCGGGTAGTCGCGCGGATCGTATTCGAGATCGGCATCCTGGACAAGCAGCAAATCGCCCGCCGCCTGCATCAATCCGGTCCGTACCGCCGCGCCCTTCCCCCGGTTGCGTCGCTGTATGAAGACACGCACGCCGGGCACTTCGGCGAGGCCGCGCAGCATCTCCCGCGTGCCATCCGTTGAGCCATCATCAACGACGATAATCTCCTTCTCCAAACCGAAGGAGGTAAGATCAACATCCTGGACGCGGCGAATAATCTCCGGCAACGTTTCGCGCTCATTATAGACGGGAATAATCACCGAGAGCAGACGGTACGTCGTTTCGGGCGACGCATCGCGCCATTGCCAATTCTTCCGCATTGATTCCCTTCGCCCCACAGTCCGGCTTCCGTACAACGCGCGGTAGTATACGCGATCAACCCGCGCTTGCCCATGCGCGCCTGCGGCGATTGCCCCGTCGTGCGCCCCGGCCGCTTCCTCTGTCTCATGTGCCACGAGCAGGCTTTGCAACAGCCCCGCTTGGAGACTTCCCGTTTCCGTTAATCGCGCGAGCGCGGAGTGAGTCCGGCAGGCCCGGCAGGCAGTCTGTCGGCAGCGTCAGGTTGTAGCGATCCCGCGCGATCAGCCAGAAGGTGAGCGTGGTAAGGTGGACGCGGCGATAGGCCGCACCAGTCTCAATGGGCAGCAGCGTATCGTACGCCGTCAGCCAATGGAGCGCATCCTCCCGATCATCCTCAACGACCGCCAGCACGAAGCGGGCTTTTGGGCGGTGCGCGTCGAGCGCCGCGATGATCTCCGGTGTGGTCGTTTTTACGGGCGCGAGCAGTTTGCGCACGCGCGCATCATTGGCGCGGCTCGCACCCCAGAGCGCCAGCGCGTGTTGCACGCGGTGGGCGAGTGTGTTGCCTTTCTGCTTGACGACCGCATCGAGAACCTGCGCGAGGGTGTCGAGCCGTTTCGCCACGTCCCCGCCCGCGAGATAGGCGTCAGCGATCAGGTCCGCATTGTTGCCGACGTATTCGTCCGGTAGGGCCTCGTAGGAATGCACGCGGTCATGGAGGCCACGCTGGAAGGCGCGTTCGAGATATGGTCCGATCCGTTCGACCGGGAAACCGGCGGCGAGATATGCTCGTGCCGTGTCGCGGCACCGCCATGAGGTCGTCTCGTAGCGCGCAAGATCAAACGAGAGCATGTCGAGCGCGCGGCGCGCGGCATCGAGCGCCGCCGCCTCACGCGGGGAAGTATCGGTCACTATCATCGCTCCAGTCGTGGGTCGCGTGGTTTCACCACGGATACCCGCAGAGATTGATCGTTCCATCCAGTGGCGCGGCGGCGCGGGCGGGCGACACCATCGGCAGATTCGCCGTGAACGGGATCGTACCACCCGGCTGCGCGACCAGGAGTGTCCCATGAAAGCGCCGCCAGCCAAGCCGTTCGTAATACGGGACCGCCCGCGGCAAGCAGACGAGTAGAACGAAGGCAACGCCGCAGTCATCCGTGAAGAACGCCGATGCTGTCTGTAGCGCGGCGGATGCGTGCCCTCGACCCCGTGCATCGGGATGCGTCTTCACCCCACCAATACCGCCAATCGTCGTTGACGTGCCGTTAACTTCCACAGTGCGCGTCAGCATGCCGACGTGCGAGACGAGACGGCCATCGTCATCCCAAACACGGATACTCCACGTTGTCGCGGCCCATGTCACCCGCGTTTCCGGCAATGTCGCGATCACGTCCGGCGTATAGACGGCGGCGGTGAGCGCGCGTAATTCCGCGCGGTCGGCGGGTGTCAGGTCCGCGACGGACGTCGTGTCAATTCGCACCGGACGGCTCCTGCTCGTACGGTGTCTCGTCGTACGTCGGCAATGTCAGGAGCGCCATTTGGCTGCCTGCGACGATACCGAGGAGGACGACCACAACTCCCCAGAGAATGCGCATATCAAGCGGCGATACCGCATAGAACTGATAGATGGGCAGATGCGCCGCCGCATGCGTGCCGAAACCACCGAGCCAGTGCGACAGCAGGTTATTGTGCCCGTCCGGCTGGTTATAGAGCCACTGCGGCTGGCGGAGCCAGCCCGCCGTCCAGATGAAGCCCCACGCGCTCGCAACGCCGAGCAGCCATGCCGCGCCGCGTGGATGCGCGTTGGCGGCTCGCTCCCACCACCATGCGAGCGGCAAGGCGAGGAGCGGTAGCGCGGCGGTCAGGTAGCGCGCCGCTGGCCCCCACTCTCCCCACCAGACGCGATACTTGCTGATGACGAATAGATACGGCACGAGGATGACCATGAGTGCGGCGCCATCACGGAGATTCGCGCCCAGATAGAGTGCGAGCGCGGCAAGGGCGAGCAGATAGACCGGCGCCACAATGAGCAGCCCCCATTGCGCGTCCACCAGTGATCCGAAGAAGCCATTGATGGTGCCCTGTGTGGACGAGAAGCCAGCGCGATCCGGCCGCACGAGTGGGACCGGGTAATGAAAGAAGGCGAATGAGTAGAGTTCAAACAACGCGAGAAGGAGAGCGCCGGGAACGATGCCGAAGAGTGCCGGGCGCCAGGCGCGACGCAGGTGCCGCACGGCAAAGATCAGGGCAATCGCCCCGACGATTGGAACGAAGCGGGAATGGAGCCAGGGCAAATAGCCGGTGCACAGCCCGATCAGCGCCCATTGCCACCGCGCATTCGTCGGTGCGAGGAGGCGGCGTACCGCGTAGATGAGCATCAGCGCGGCGGGCATCTCAGGGAAGATCAGGAACGCATACGTCACGAGTGGGACGCTCGCCATGAGGATGGCAGTAATAATCAGCGCTCGATGCCGTGCCGCCACGCTCCGTGTCAACAGATAGAGATTCGCGGCGACGCCGGCGGCCATGAGATTATACAGGAGAACGACACCAGTTCGTCCCCGCACGGCGAATGGAATGACGATTAGCACAGGGATGCCGAGACCGTGCTTCGAGTAGAGACCCATGCGGAAGGCTGTTGCGGCGTGTGGCGGGAGTTCGGGGGAGATATTCGGCCAGCCCTGCCAATCTCGCGGGAGCGGATAGGACGGATAGAATCGTAGCCAGTCCCGCTCGGCGAAGTTGTTTGTCTCATCAATATCATGGTCATGAAGGATGGAGTAGGCAGTCATCAAGTAGAACGGTTCATCGCCCGTCACCGGGTCAAGGCGCGTGGTGATGCGTGGAATGCAGGCGGCGAAGAGCAGAAAGGAAAGAACGAAGACCGCAATCGCGATCTGGTGATCTGTGAGGGCGGCGAGGCGGGTGCGCGGACGTGTGTCGCGATGGACAATCGTGCTCACTTGGCAATGCCCCGTGCCGTAACGCGGTCATAGATTGCCTCAACGGTCTCTATCTGCGTGGCCCAGGTCTGCTCCTGCCATGCACGTTCCCGCGCGGCGTCGCCGAGCGTGCGTGCCCGTTCCGGGTTCGCGAGGAGAGTGACAACCGCGTTCACAAGCGCTGCCGGGTCGCCCGGCGGCGTCAGCAGACCCGTTTCATTGTGCCGGATGACACTCGTGTTCTCACCCACGGCGGCCGCGACGACTGCTTGCCCGGCCGCCAGCAAATCGAGCGTCTTGACCGACGATTTCGCGCGGTTAATGAGCGTATCCGCGAACGGAAGAACGGCAACATCCGCCGCACGAATAGACGCGGGAATCTCCGCGAAGGGCACGAATCCCGTGAACGTGACGGATGTACCATGTCCGGATAATGCACGTCGGACATGCGTATCCTCGCCATCCATGCCGCCGCCGACGATCAGAAATCGCGCGGTTGGCATCGCCTCCCGGACCCGACCGAAAAACGCCACGGCTGTCTCGGGCGCGAATTCCACAAAGCGTGTATAGAGCAAGACGGTCGGACCGTCGAGGCCGAGCGCCGCACGCATCCGCGCGGCCTGCCGCATGATTTCGCATTGATCCGACCACATGCCGTAGCGGACGGGATCAAGCGCGTTCGGCAGGTAGGTGACGCGATCCGGCGGGATGCCCAACCCCCATTGCTGCGTTTCGAGCGCTCGGCTCGCGACGGTCACATGGGCAGCGCGCCGGGGCAGATGCCGCTCTTGCCAGGCAAACAGGCGTCGTTGCGACGCGGAATACAGGCCGCGTTCGTTCCAGCCGCCTGCGCCCTCCCAGTCGTCGGTGTCGAGCACGACGGGAAGCCCACGCAGCAGGGGCATGACCAGACCGGCATACCCCTTCGGCTTGAAGAGATGCACAACGTCGGGCCGTGCCGTATGGACTGCCTGCCGCAACGCGGCCACGATCCTCACCGTCTGCATCCATGGCGGCAGCGCGATATTGACGACGCGAACGCCGTGATCCTCCCACGCGCGCCCCGCGTCCTCAGGATGATCCCACGGCGGGACGATCAGCGTCACATCGTGCCCGCGCGCGGCGAGCTCCCGGCCGAGTGGGAGCGCCCGAAAGGTCATCGTCGCCTTTGGCTGCATCCCGAACCCGCCGAGCAGCACGATCCGCCGCCGTCTTCCATGGCGGCTGGATGAGATCACTGCGGGTGGGGCGGGCGCGACCATCTCAAGCATACCGACGATGATACCACGGCGCGTTCCGGGACGGCGCAGGCGTTCCTGAACCGCCAAGAGGGGATGGGGATTTACCACAGAGGACACAGAGAGTACAGAGAAGAGAAACAAGAGGATTTCCTCTGTGTTCTCTGTGTTCTCCGTGTCCTCTGTGCTGAGTCCTTCTTGGCGGTTCAGAAGTTCGTATCAGCCCGCGAGGGGTTCATTGTTGCGGGCGAAGCGCTGGCCATTGATGTTGGGGACGACATATGTGCCTTCCGTCACGGGCACCCGCACCGTGCCTGCGGTGACACCGACGATGCGGATCGCATCGCCTGGTTGGAGCGCTTGCACGCGCGGAGAAACCGGAAAACTGACGCGACCGGCATATCCCCGCTGGGGCGGGACGGCGATATAGAGGGTGAGCGTCGCGCCTTCCGGTACAGGGACGGTGAGGACGATTGCGCCAACGTCCACATCCACGCTTGGCCGGACGGCAAAGGTCGCGACAGCGGGCGTACCGAACGGCCAGTTCGTGTTCCGCAAGGTTCCCGGCGCTTTCGGCGTCTCTTTTGGGTCGGTCGTCGGCGTCGGATAGAACGCGGGCGTTGCCCGTGGCGCACCGGCATATGGCGTAACTGTCGCCGTGGGTGGCGCCGTCGCGGTCGGCGGCAGCACGACCGTCGCGGTCGGCGTGGCATTCGCACACGCGATCAACGATGAGACGAGCACCCCGAGAAGGGCGATGATTGCCGCGCGCCGCATGCTTGCTCCCTGTATGAACCCTCAAAACAAAGGTAGCCGACAACGATTCGGTCGAGAGAATGCCCCAAATGAGGATGATACCAAACTGTCAGCGGTCGTTGGCTTCAGATTGCTGCCAAAAACGAAGAAACGCCATCGGGCCGTAGAGGCCCGATGGCGGAGACGATGCAATTTCCGGGCGATCCGCTGATCGCGCTAAAACCGGTTATCCACGGCGCGGATGACGCCGACGAGTTTGCCCTGCACGGCGACGTTCGTCGCGTCCGTGTAGATCGGCTGCATCGTGACATTCGCGGGCTGAAGGCGAACGCGCGTACCCTCATGGTAGAACCGCTTGAGCGTCGTTTCGCGCTCGTTCTTGAGCCAGACGGCGACGGTGTCGCCATTGTCCGCCGTCAGTTGCGGTTTGAGGATGACGAGGTCGCCGTCGTTGATGAGCGCGTCCACCATCGAATGACCGCGCACGCGCCGGGCGAACAAGCCAGCCGTTGCCTTCGGGAGCATAGACATCGGCATCGTCACCGACTCCGCGAACTCACCGGCGGCGTAATCCTCCGGCACCTCGATCGGTTCACCGGCGGCGATCCGGCCAACGACGGGGATGCTGACGACATTGCTCGGCTGCGCGGCGCTGAAGCCGAATAGTTCGATCCCGCGCGAGATGTGCCGGTTGCGGCGGATGTAGCCCCGCTCCTCCAACGCATTGAGATTGTAATCCACGACGCTCGTGGATGAGATATCCAGTTCTTTCTGGATCTCGCGGATCGTCGGCGGATAGGCGTTCTGATTGAGGAATGTCTCGATGAAGTCGAGGATCTGCTCCTGCCGACGGGACAGGCTCTTCGCTTTTTTCAGTGCGGCGGCCATGGGTTTGATACCTCCCGGTAATTTGTGTAGCGGCGTGTATGCGCACGCGCCGGAGTGGCATCACCCCGGTACTGTTCCCTCATAGTGTAAATGGAACGCCTGTTCGTGTCAAGTACACCTGTTCGCGTGAACGTACAAGAGACATAATGCACACTTGCATGCATCGCGTACAATGGCGCGTGACGGACGGCGCATGCTGTTCGGGAACGCATCATTATGGGAGGCGATGGCATGGTGAGTCGTAACGGTTCCGTTCGGGTTGGGGTGCTCCATTCGCTCGTGCGGGTGGAAGAAAAACTCCTCTTCGCCGAACTGGAGAAACGCGGCGTCGCCTATACGCGCATTGATGATCGCGAGATTGCCCTGCCGTTCGATAACCCCGGTACCTGGCCCTTCGATGTCGTGTTAGAGCGCTGCATCAACCACACACGCGCCCTCCATGCGCTCCGGCTGTTGAACGCGTGGGGAATCGCGACCGTCAACACGTACAGCGTCGCGGAAGTCTGCGGCAACAAATTGAACACGACCGCCGCGCTCGCGGAAGCCGGGGTGTCGCAGCCACGGGCGATTGTTGCCTTCACGCCCGCGTCGGCGCTTGCGGCGATCGAGGAGTTGGGCTACCCGGTGGTGATGAAGCCGCCGGTCGGCTCGTGGGGGCGCCTGCTCGCGAAGATCAATGACCGCGACGCGGCGGAAGCGATCCTCGAACATAAAGAAGTGCTCGGCTCGTACCACCACAGCACCTACTACATTCAGGAGTACGTCGAAAAGGGCGGGCGGGACATTCGCGCCTTCGTCGTCGGTGACGAGACGATCTGCGCCATTTACCGCGACTCACCGCACTGGATCACTAATACGGCGCGCGGCGGCAAAGCGTCCAATTGCCCCGTCACACCTGAACTGGCCGATCTCTGCAACCGCGCGGCGGCGGCGGTCGGTGGCGGCGTCGTGGCGATTGATCTCTTCGAGCACCCGGAGCGCGGGCTACTCGTCAACGAAGTGAACTACACGATGGAGTTCCGCAACAGTATTGACACGACGGGCGTGAATATCCCGGCGATGGTCGTGGAGTACGTGCTCGCCGTCGGGCGAGGCGATATCACGCCGCAACTGCACATGGCGGTCGGATTGGCCGGAGAGGGGAACGCATAAATGGCCCGCGTCTCGAAGAAATACGCGCCGCCCGGTCGCGCCAAACCGGAGCCTGCCCCGGATGTTGCCGAACCCGTCGTCGAAGAATCAGAGGTGGGTGCGAACGGCCACGACATGGAGGCAACGATTCCCGCGCCCGCCGTCGCCCAGCCGGATGCCGCGCAGATGCGTCAGGCAATTGCGGACAATGTCTGGCTGCATTTCACGCAGATGCACGAGTTCGCCGAGGGCGGTCGGCTCGAAAAGCCGACGGTGATCGTGCGCGGGCAGGGCAGCCACATCTGGGATTCCGAGGGCAATAAATACATTGATGGCCTCGCTGGGTTGTTCTGCGTCAATGTCGGCTACGGTCGCACCGAGATTGCCCAGGCGATGATGGCGCAGTTGGAGCAGATCCATTTCGTCTCGCCTTTCTCGTTCCCCAACGTCCCCGGTACCGTCCTTGCGGAACGGCTGGCGAAGATTTCGCCGACGGGCGAAGGCTCGCGCACCTTTTTCGTGACGGGCGGCTCGGAGGCGGTCGAGACGGCGCTGAAACTCGCCAAGGCGTACCAGCGCGCGCGCGGTTTCGCCGGGCGATACAAAACGATTTCGCGCCGCTATGCCTACCACGGCACGACGATGGGCGCGCTCTCCGTCACGGGGCTGCCTTCCGCCCGCAACCCGTACGAGCCGCTCGTGCCGGGCGCGCGGCATGTACCGATCCCGCATCCGTACCGCTGCGCCTTTTGCCAGGATGCCGGGGAATGCACCTGGGCGTGCGCCGATGAAGTCGAGCGCACCATCGAGGTCGAAGGGCCGGAATCGGTCGCGGCGATTATCATGGAGCCGGTGCAGAACAGCGGCGGCTGCATCGTCGCGCCCGACGGCTACTTTCAGCGCATCCGCGACCTCTGTACCCATCACGGCATCCTGCTCATCATGGACGAGGTGATCACGGGCTTCGGCCGCACCGGCGCGATGTTCGGCACCGACGTCTTCAATATCCAGCCGGACATCATCACGGTGGCGAAGGGATTGACTTCGGCCTATGCACCGCTCGGCGCGGCGATTGTCCGGCCGGAAGTAGCGGCCGTCTTCGACGGGGATGAACAAGCGAAGTTCCAGCACGGCATCACCTTCGGCGGCAACCCGGTCGCGGCGGCGGCGGCGCTGGCAAACCTCGACATTCTCGAACGCGAAAAACTGCCCGCACGGTCGTATGAGTTGGGCGAATATCTGCGATCCATGCTCATCTCGGCCATCGGCCAGCACCCGAATGTCGGCGAAGTGCGCGGGCGCGGCCTGTTCGTCGGTATCGAGTTGGTGCGCGATCGCGAGACGCGCGAATCGCTGGATGACAAGGCGTTACTCGGTTGGGTGTCAGACGCGATGAAGGGGCGTGGATTGATTTGTCGCGCCGATGACCGCCTCGATGCGGTGATCCAACTCGCCCCACCGCTGAACATCGCCCGCGCCGACCTCGACCGCATCTGCCGCATCATCACCGACACGCTGGACGAAATGCGGGGGAAGATACAGGGAAATTGAACCACCAAGACACCAAGAACACCAAGGGAACACAAAGGAGAAAGATAAGGAATCCATAAAGTTTTCCTCCGTTTCTCTTCCTTTCTTGGTGCTCTTGGCGTTCTTGGTGTCTTGGTGGTTCAGTGTATCTGAGGGAGATGCATCATGACGGATGATGGGTGGATTGGGGCGGCGATTGATGTGGAAGAGGCGGCGGCGTTGACGGCGCGGCTGGTCTCGATCCGCAGTTACCCCGGCGAAGAGGGAGCGGTGCAGCGGACGATCGCCGCCTGGCTGACGGAAAACGGTCTCGAAGCGGAGATGCAGCCGACCGAGGGGGACCGGCCAAATGTGCTCGCGTGGGTCCGTAATGGCGACGGGCCAACCTTCATGCTCAATGGGCATGTTGATACGGTGCTTGCCGTCGAGGGCTGGTCGCGCGATCCATGGCAGGGATGGCAGGATGGTGCCCGCCTCTACGGTCTCGGCGCCTGTGACATGAAATCGGGTGTCGTTGCAGCGATGCTCGCGACACGCGCGCTGGCTCGGAACCGCGACCGGTGGCGCGGCACGGCGCTGTTTACCTCCGTCGTGGATGAGGAGGCATACTCCATTGGTGCGCGCGCACTCGTGGAGATGGGTATTAAGGCGGACGGTTGTGTCGTCACCGAATCGTCCGACTTGAACGTCGTGATCGGCTGTATCGGCAAGGTGCTGGTGCGCGGTGAAGTAACGGGTAAGGCGGCGCATGCCT
>JBPCPB010000031.1:0-4169 GCA_050999735.1 Thermomicrobiales bacterium
GGGGCGGGGTCGTAATTTTTCCCCCTTCCCCTTCGAGGTCTCCAACCAAGAGGAAACCAGGCCCAACCCCCCCGCTACTGGAGATTGCACCGCTGCCTTCAATGCGCGGTACGACTGCTGGAGTAGGTCGCTGACTTCCTGCCAGTAGGGCGCGCCGCGCACACCATATTGGTCCCGGCCATCGTCAGAGACGAATGCCGCTTCAGCGTGCAGGCGGGCCGCCTCTCGCACGACGGATGGCGGCAGGCGATAGATCGCCGCGTAGAGGTCCGCGATGGCGTCGGTCAGCGCCGCCGCGCCCATCTCGGCGCGATGGCGATGAACGACCCACCAGCGCACTTCCCGCGCGGCCACCTCGTTCGCGTCGAAGGACGCGCCGCATTCCTCCTGTAATTGGGTGTACGCCGCCGCGATGTCGGGGATGGCCGCCTCGTATTCCGCGCGCGTGCGGGCGAAGTGCATCGCCGGGCGCACGAGCATCAGCGCGACCCGCACGGCGCGCGCCCACGGTAGCCCGAACTGCTGGGCGACGAGCCGGACCAGCAGGAGAAAGAGGCGCGCATCCTGCTTCGCGTAGTACGCTTGCCACATCCGCGTTTCCAGCCACGCAATGGCGTCCGCATCGAAGGTGGAGAGGGGATTTTCCTTCGGCGTCATGATTCCTTCGCTCATTGATGGCGACTCCCCACCGGCGCGACCCCGTTCAGGGTGTCTGGCGTGCGATGTACGCCAGACCGACCGCAAAGATGATGATGCCAATGATGATGATGGCGACGTTCGGATCCATACCAATACCTCCATAAAGAATGCTGCCGCGATGCGCTACCCTTGCCCCGCGTAGGCGATGCGCTGAAACCAGAGCCACCATGCCTGCGCTGTGATCGCCACGCAGCAGAGGATCGCCGCCGCCCGCCCAATCCGCCCGCGCCGCCAGAGCCAGACAACCGCAATGCCGCCGAAGAGCGCGACCGGGACCATCGTGTAGAAAAGCGGCTTCAAGAGCAGATCAACGTAGGCATCCGCGAGCGTGAAGACGGGCATGATGAGCAGCCAGAGGAGAAGGAATTGCCACGTCCGCTGCCACTCGTTGTCCGGCACGGTGCGATGCCAGAGCACGACCCCGGCAATCGCAATCGCGAGCAGGACGAGCAGGTTGCCAACCTCGATATTCTTCGCAATCACCGTCGTGATGTGCCACGGCGCGCCGCGTAATCCGCCCTTGGTATATCCCCGGCTCTCCGCCGTGCTCGTGCCGAGCGTGCGGACGGATTGGAGCGTCACCCGGACGTACTGGACGTAGTAGGAGACAAAGGCGAGCAGCGCGGCGACGACGGCGCTGATGGGAATGAGCAGCGCCCGCCGCTTTTCCCGCGCGTCCGTCTCCTGCCGCCATCGCCAGAGGCCGAAGGCGACGAGCACGCACATATTGAAGACGGCGACGACCGGATACGCGAGCAGGCTGAGGGTTAGGATGAACGTGAACAAGATGAAGATGCCGATGCGGTCCAGCCGCTGCCCCGCGAAAAGGAGGAGTGCGAAGGCGGCGATGGTCAGGAATTGCGCGAAGATGGTCGGGTAGTTGCCGTATGAGAGCGCAAGGTACGAGAGCGGCGTGACGGTGTAGAGCAGGGCCGCGACGATCCCCGCCGTGCCCATGCCGACCCGCTTTAGGATCGCGAAGACGAACAGGACGGTGATGACATCCATCAGGCCGACACAGAGTTTCAGCACCGTGCCGATGGCGAGTGGCAGCAGTGTGAAGGGGGCGAGCATCGCGTAGAAGAGCGGCGATTTCGGGATGAGAATGCCGAGGCCCCACTCCTTCGGGCCGGATGAGAGGTCCGATGGGAAGTAGAGGGCGCGGAAATCGTGCTGGAGAAAGGTGCGCATCCAGCGGGTGTGCCAGTTCAGGTCAATGACGATCGTGTCTGGATAGAGGAGGCCACCGAGTTTCGCGACGATGCCCAGCGCGAGGATAACGCAGAGGGCGGTCGCTTCGGACGGCGTGACCGCGAGGCCGCAGCGCGCCCCGAGCCGGATCAACGGGCGTGGCAGAAGCAGCGCGCCGAGCGCGCCGAGCAGGGTTGCCAGCAGCGGCCCACTATACACCGCGATATACGGCCGCGCGAAAACGAAGAGCGCGGCGAGGATCAGTACACCGCCCGCCGCGCAAAGCGCCGCGAGTGAGCGCCGCCGTCCGCCGTTCGCGATCGCAATGCCGAGGACGCGGGCGGCGATCAGATAGAGTGTGCCTGTAATCAGGAGAGCCAGTCCGAGCGTGCCCCACGCGGGGATCGTCCGACCGCTGCCGACCGTCTCCATCCGCAGTTCGTTGACCTGCACGCCGACGACGCGACCATCGGTGTTCGAGAGTTTCTCCGCCGGTGTGCGTAGTTCGATGACGACGCCATGCCCCGCTGTCGCCGCGCCGTTGATGGCGAAGGCAAAGGTCTGCCACTCCGCGCCGACGGTGAATCGCCGCACTTCCACACCGTTGACAAGCACCGTGACGGGTCGTGCCACGCCGGGTGGCCGACCGGAGCGGAGGCGCAGAGACGCGGTGCGCTCGCGTCCGCCACCGATCCCTTTGAAGACGATGAATGATGTGGCGCTCGTCCAGCGATACGGCGTGGTGTCGGTGGCTAGAACGTCCTTGTCGTGGAAGTTCTGCACAAAGGGCTTCTCGTGCGCGCCACCGATGGTGACGCTGATTGGCCGCTCGATCTGATACGCGCCGAGCAGCGCGACGAGGCTGACGGCGAGCAGGATGAGCGGCTGCCAGCCGAGCGCGGCGCGGAGCCATGCGAAACCAGCGACGAAGCCACGCGCGATGTGGTCCTCTTGTCGCGCGGGAATCGGTGCGGATTGTGCCCCGGCGAGCCTCACGCGTCCATACCCTCAGCCCCGGTACGCAGCCGCGCGGCTCGCGGTGGTATCGTATCGAGTAGTGCGATCAATTCATCCACGACCTGTGTCAGACTGAAGTAGGCGAGCACGCGCGCGCGCCCTCGCTCCCCAACCGCGCGCAGTATAGCAGGTGGCTGGCCGAGCGCCGAGTGGATCGCCACGCCCAACGCCGCCGGGTCGTCCGGCGGGACGAGCCAGCCCGTCTCGTCGGGGATCACCTTGTCCGGGATGCCGCCGACGGCGGAGGCGACAATCGGCAGGCGGTGCGCCATCGCTTCGAGCATCACGAGCGGGCTGCCCTCGTAGCGCGTCGGGTGGACAAAGAGGTTTGCCGTCGCGAGGGTGCGGTGCAGTTCTTCGTCGGAGAGACGACCGAGGAGCGTGGCGTGCGCGCCGATGCCCGCGCGCGTGATTGCTTCTTCCACCTGTGGGCGGGCGGCGCCGTCGCCGATGTGCAGCCAGCGCCAGCCATCGGGCAACTGATCGCGGATCATGCCGAGCGCGGCGGCGAGTACGTCCAGTCCCTTGTTCGGCTCGATCCGCGCGAGGCTGACGATCACCGGTGGCCCGTCATGCGGTGGAGAAACAAGACCGGTGAGGCGATCCACGCGCGCGACATCAATCCCGTTCGGCACAATCGCTACCCGCTCGCGCGGCAGGCCGAGATGGCGCATCACGTCGGGGACGAGGAAAGAGTCAAGCGCGATCGCCCGGTCGGCCTGCCGCGCCGCCCGCCGGACGAGCGCCCGCTGTGGCGCGAGAAGCATACCTTTCAGACCTGTGGCGGAAAATTCCTCCATGCCATGCGGGTTGATGAGCAGACGGCGCACCTGCCCGGTGTCGAGCAGTGGCACGAACGCCGCCGTCGCCGCACCGTGCCCAATCGCCGCATCGAAGACAGTGCCACGCGCCTCCAATGCCTTCGTCACGCGGCGGACGAAGTGCGGATAGTGGACAACGCGATCCAGCACTCCGCCCCGCCGGAACATCTGGCCACCCGCCCACGGCACGGTGATCAGTTCGTCCACACGGAGCAGGGAATCATCCGCCGCGCCATGCGTCGGTGTCGCGGTGACAAGCGTCACATGGTGCCCACGATCGGCGAGCGCGGAGCAGACATCCGCGACCGCCCGCTCCAGCCCGCCGATGCCATGCAGCGGCGCGACCGCCCGGCTTGCCACAGCGATATTCACCTCGGCAGCAGTAGCGGAGGGGGTAGGAAGCGGCGCCCTAAGACCGGGGACAAGAAGAAAAATCACACC
>JBPCPB010000033.1:0-5873 GCA_050999735.1 Thermomicrobiales bacterium
CGCACGAGGTCCATGCTGAAGCGGCGCGGGTTGCCGGGGGGTGCGGCGGTGAAGAAATACCAGCGCGTCGCGTCCGCGCCGTGCGTCTCCATCAACTCCCACGGATCTACGACATTGCCGCGCGACCTGCTCATTTTCGAACCGTCCGGGCCGAGGATGTGGCCCAAACAGATCACATTCTTGTAGGCGGGCTGCTCCTGTAACGCCGTGGCGATGGCGTGGAGCGAGTAAAACCAGCCGCGCGTCTGATCCACCGCCTCGCAGATGTAGTCCGCCGGGAAGTCGCGCGCGAATTCCGCCGCGTGCTCGAATGGATAGTGGAACTGCGCGAAGGGCATTGCGCCACTGTCGAACCAGGTGTCAATCACCTCCGGCACGCGGCGCATCACCGAGCCATCGTGCGGGGAACGGATACGCACGGCGTCAATGTACGGGCGATGCAGGTCGTCCGGTAGTGGGTCGAGCGCCAGTTCCCGCAGTTCGGCGAGCGAGCCGACGCAGTGCATCCCGCCCGTTGTCTCCGAGACCCAGATGGGCAGCGGCGTACCCCAGTAGCGGTTGCGGGAGAGCGCCCAATCGTTGACATTGGCGAGCCACGTCCCGAAGCGCCCTTCCTTGTAGTGCTCCGGCACCCAGTTGATCTCGCTGTTCGTCCGCAGCAGCAGATCGCGCTCGCGGGACATGGCGATGAACCATGTCGAGAGGGCGTAGTAGATCAGCGGCGTGTCGCATCGCCAGCAGTGCGGATACTGATGCCGGTACGGCTGGACGCGATAGAGATCGCCCGATTCCTTCAAATGCCGGATAATCACCGGATCCGCCGCCTTGTCCTGCTTCGGGTCGCGCGGCTTAACGGCCAGCCCCGCGAAGTCCGTCACCTCGGGCTTGAAGTGGCCCGTCAGGTCCACGAGTTGGAGAACGGGCAGATCGTTGGCGCGGCCGACTTCAAAGTCGTCCATGCCGAAGGCGGGCGTGATATGGACGAAGCCGGTCCCGTCGTCCGCCGTCACATAGTCGCCGGGCACGACGCGGTACGCGGGTTTATCCGGCGTGACGTACGCGAAAGGCGGGCGGTAGGTCATGCCGAGCAACTCCGCCGCCGGGACCGTCCGCACGACTTCATATTCCCCGGCGCCGCCGAGCGCGGCATCCAGGAGCGCCTCCGCGACGATGAACTGCTCGCCGTTCTGCCGCGCGAGGGCGTAGGTGAAGCCGGGATTGGCGGCGACGGCGACGTTGCTGGGCAGCGTCCAGGGCGCGGTCGTCCAGATGAGGAGGTTTGTCGGCCCGCCGAACAGCGCGTCATCGGCCAGCCGCATGCGGACGTAGACCGAGGTGTCGTCAATCTCCTTATACCCCTGCGCGACCTCATGCGTCGAGAGTGGCGTGCCGCAGCGCGGGCAGTATGGGACGACCTTGTACCCCTGATAGAGCATGCCGTCATCCCAGAAGCGGCGCAGCAGGTTCCAGACAGACTCGATGTAATCCGTGTCCATCGTCCAGTACGGATGCGCCAAATCGCACCAGTAGCCGATCCGCTCCGTCAGCCGGTCAAACTCCTCGACGTAGGTGAGGACGGATTCACGACACTTTTGGACGAACCGTTCGACGCCGTAGGCCTCGATGTCGCTCTTCGAGCGGGAGCCGATCTGCTTCTCGACCTCGATCTCGACCGGCAGGCCGTGGCAGTCCCACCCGGCGATGCGCGGCACGACATAGCCCCGCATCGTCTTGTAGCGTGGGAAGAGGTCCTTGAAGACGCGCGCGAGGATATGATGTGTGCCGGGGCGGCCGTTCGCCGTCGGCGGCCCCTCGTAGAAGGAGAAATTCGGCCCACCTGCCCGCAGGGCGATAGATTTGCGGAAGGTATCATCCTCCCGCCAGAACGCCAGGATTGCCTCTTCCAATGCCGGGAACGAAACCCGTGTGTCCACGGGATCGAAAGTCATGGACGTTTCCGTACTCATAGCCGCTCCTTTTCCAAGCAATGAGCAATGCATGCTTCGTGTCTGCTCAGTCCTTAGTTCTCAGTCCTCAGTCCTTCCCACAAAAAAACCTCGCCCCACCAGGGACGAGGCGCGGGCATCGCGCTCCGTGGTACCACCCTCATTGACACCGCCGTCCGGCAGCGCCCACTTGCTCCGGCGCCAACACGCCGACCCCGCTGTACCGGGCGGTTCCCGTCCACGCCTACTCATACCTTCCGTCTTCCCTCTCCATTACGATGGAGAGGGGCCGGGGGTGAGGCCTTTTCGGGTGGCGGCTCGGAGCGGATCACCACGCGGGAGTTCGTGCCTGCCTCGCACCATCACGCAGACTCGCTGGACGACCCGACCATCGTGGCGGTGTGCTCGTCATTGCCTCATTACTAGCGTAGCGATTCCGCCGTCATCTGTCAACCCATTCGCATATGCCGATAGGCGAATGCGCTGCCGGTATTTTAGGTTGCAGGCACGTATTCGCGGAGGATACCGGCGAGGGTCTTGATGCCGCGGCGGATCGTCTCTTCATCCGTGAATGAGTAGGCGAGACGGATATTGCGCCGCCCCTGCTGATTCGGAAAGAAGACCGTGCCGGGCATGAAGTCCACGCCGTGCGCCGCCGCCTCCGGCTGGATCGCGACGGAATCCATGCCCTCCGGCAGTGTGAGCCAGACGAAGAAGCCGCCTTCCGGCTCCGTCCACGTGACGCCTTCCGGCATCTCCGCCGCGAGTGCGCCGATCATCGCGTCCCGCCGGTTCCGGTAGACGGTGACGAGTTCCTTGACATGCCCTTCGAGTTGCGACGGCGCGTATTCCGCGACGATATGCGAAGCGAACGGGCTTGTGCCGCCGTCCGGCTTCAGTTTCGAGACTTTGTGGATGAACGGTTCCGGCGCGATGATCCAGCCGAGCCGCAGGCCCGCGCCGATGATCTTCGAGAACGTGCCGGTATAGATTACCAGCCCGGCAGTATCCATCGCGATCATCATCGGCAACCGCTCGCCGGAGAAGCGCAGGTCGTAGTAGGCATCGTCTTCGAGGACGGCGACGTTGTACTCCTTCGCCAGTTCGAGAATGCGCAGCCGCCGCTCCAATGTCGTCGTCACGCCCGTCGGATTCTGGAAGGTGGGGATCGTGTAGATGAACTTCGGCTGGACGCCCTGCGCCTTCAGTTCGGCCAGTTTGTCCGCGAGAAGGTCCATCTTCATGCCCTGATTGTCCATTGGGATACCGACGACGTTCGCCTGGTGGGCGCTGAAGAGACGGAGCGCACCGAGAAAGGTCGGCTCCTCCGAGAGGATGACATCGCCCGGATCAACGAGGGCATCGCAGACGAGGTCAATCGCCTGCGACGCGCCCGCCGTGATGAGCACATTCTCCGGGCGAACCTCCACGCCGTTATCGCGCTTCAGTTTGATGAGCAATTGCTCGATCAGGCCGGTGTAGCCAGCGGCGCCGCCATACTGGAGCGCCCACTGGCCGTTCTTCTCCATCGCCCGCGCCGTCGCGGCGGCGATCTCCTTCGTTGGCATGCTCTTCGGGTCGGGTGCGCCGCCCGCGAAGTTCACCCGATCCGGCGACAGTCCGCGTCCCTGCGGCGCCCCCGGCGCGACGCGCCTCGCCGCCGCGGAGAAAAGACCATCCAACCGCGTCGTCTCCGTCTGTGTCATCGCATGCCCTCCATACTCATTCTTTCATCGTCGTATCCGAAGATGTGTCCACTATACCCGCACACACCGATTGCGTCACGTACGGGGAAGGCGGCGTTTCTGTGCGATACTCCCGTTAATCGGAACGCTTCGAAGTGACGAAAACGGGACAACGCATGGTAGAGCAGCAGGGGAAGCCACGGCGGATCGTCGCCGTCGGCAGCGGCAAGGGCGGCGTCGGCAAGAGCACAGTGGCGGTCAATCTGGCGGTCGCGCTCGCGGCGCTCGGCCATCGGGTTGGGTTACTCGACGCGGACATCCACGGGCCGGATGTCGGCGTGATGCTCGGCGCGCGGCGGCGTGGCGGCGCACCCGGCGAAGTGATGCTCCCGATTGGGCACCGCGCGCCGCTGAAGCGGGCGGCACAGATGCCCGCCGTCGAGCGATTCGGCGTGTGGACGTTTTCGGTTGGCATGCTGATTGGCGAGCGGCAGGCGGTGAAACTCGATGGCCGGTTTGCCGGGATGCTCGTTCAGCAACTGATCGCGGATGTGGCGTGGGGAGCGCTCGATGTGCTTCTGCTCGATCTCCCGCCCGGCACGGCAGAGCCGCACGAGACCGTCGCACAGCAGGTCAAGCCGGATGGCGTTGTGCTCGTGACAACGCCGCAGGAGGTCGCGCAGATTGATACGATGCGCATGCTGCACTTCTACGAGGCGGCGCATGTGCCGGTGATCGGGACGATCCTCAATATGGCGTACTTCGCCTGCCCCGATTGCGGCGCGCGGCACACGATCTGGCCGCGCCACGACATGCCGGACGGTCCACTCACCTACCCGATCCTCGCGGAACTGCCGCTCGCTCCGGCCATCGCGAGCGCGGGCGATGCCGGGCGCCCCATCGTCGCGACCCAGCCGGAGAGTATGGCAGCACAGGCATTCTTCGCCGCCGCACGGCGATTCTGGGAACGGTTGGGCGCGGTGGAAACACTTGGAGGCTGCTGACTGGTGAAACGCGGTATGATGCGCGGGCCGGGCATCGCGATCATGGGATCGCAGCGGGGAGGAAAACCGATGGTTCTCAAGCAGGCGACACCGACGAAGGAAGCGATCATGGAGGCGTGCGAGCGGTTCCTTGGTGGTCATGGCCCGATGCGCCCGCATGACGCACTCAGAGCGCTCGCGGCGGCAACCGCGCCGGACGAACGCGCCGATGTGTACGGCAAAGGCGATCTGATCGAAGCGTTCGAGCACGAAATCGCGACGCTGCTCGGCACGGAGGCCGCGCTCTTCCTGCCAACCGGCACGATGGCGCAGCAGGTCGCCCTACGCATCTGGGCCGAGTGGAAGCATTGCTCTACCATCGCCTACCACCCGATGTGCCATGTCGAGACGAAGGAGGAGAAAGGCTATCAGCGGTTGCACGGCCTCCACGCGCGGCTCGTCGGCGACGCGCGGCGGCTGATGATGCTGGAAGATTTGCAGACGATCGCGGAACCAATCGCCGCGCTCCTGATCGAGCTGCCGCAGCGCGACCTCGGCGGCATGCTGCCGTCGTGGGAGGAGTTGCGGGCGCAGACGGCGTGGGCGCGGGAGCGCGGCGCGGCGGTGCATATGGATGGCGCGCGGCTCTGGGAGTCCGCCCCCTTCTATGACCGCTCCTATGCGGAGATCGCCGGATTGTTCGACAGCGTCTACGTCTCCTTTTATAAGGGCATCGGCGCGATGGCCGGGTCCGCACTCGCCGGGTCGGCGGACTTCATCGCCGAGGCACGCGTCTGGCAGGTGCGTCACGGCGGGCGGATCATCCACCTCTTCCCGTACGTCCTCTCCGCGCGGACAAATCTCCGCCAGCGCCTCGGTCGCTTCGCGCATTACCACGAACGCGCCGTCGCCATCGCGAATGTGCTGCACGCGATCCCCGGCATCGTTGTCAAGCCGGACCCGCCGCAGACGCACATGATGCACGTCTACTTGCACGGCGACCCGGCGCGACTGGCGGCGGCGGCCCTCGCTGTGGCGCGTGAGGAACACGTCGCCCTCTTCCGCCCCTTGCACCCAACGGATCTGCCGGACTGGTCCATGTTCGAACTCTCCATCGGCGACGCGGCGGACGCCTTGACAGACAACGAAATCCGCGATTACTTCACACGGGTGATGACGGCATAGGTTGCGGTAGCGGGGGGGTTCAGCCGCGGTCCCCCCCCGCCAAGACCATCGGCCGAGAAGAAGGCGGCACGCGG
>JBPCPB010000036.1:0-9657 GCA_050999735.1 Thermomicrobiales bacterium
GTAATCGAAGGGCAGGACGGGCAGGGTGCAGAGCCGCCAGCAGGTGAGCAGATAGACCTGCGTGTCCCGGACGAGGTTCGCGTCGTCAATCTTGTCGAGCGTGTCGTCCGGCGTGTGCCACCACCAGCCGAGGCCACCCTCGGGTTGCGACGAAAGACCGGCGAGCGCGGAGGGAATGCCGACCCCCTCAAACGACTGGTCGCCGTTGCGCGCCAGACGGCGGTAGGTCAGTTCCTGTCCCGCCACGTCGCGGATCGGCCCCGCCGCGAACTGCCACGTCTCCGCCATGCACCCCGCGCTTGCGAGGTTCGTCGCCCCCATGCCGCCGGTGGATTCCGCGTTGACGTGGCAGACACAGTGGTCGGAGAGATCGGCGAAGAAGTGATCCGCGTACCATGCCGACGCCCCATACCGCGCATGCGAATGGCCGGACCAGAAGGCGAGCCGCAATCCGCGCCGCAACTCGCCCGTGTGCTGGCTGAAGATGCGCGCGATCTCCAACATCGTTGCGTTCGCGCTGGCATTGTCCATCGCGCCGTAGTGCCACGAGTCCACATGGCCGCTGAGCAGGACGTACCGATTCTCCGCGCCACGCAGCTCGGCGGTGAGCGTGGGGATTGGCCGCCACCCGGTCTCGACCTCAGTCTGCAACCGCACCGTTACCGGGCCATGCGCCACGAGCGCTTTGAGGGTGTCGCCGTCCTCGCGCCGTACCGAGACGGCGACGAGTTGTGGCAGGTACGGCGCGGTCTCCGGCGTGGGCGTGCCCCAGACGGGGGAGATGATCATCTCGTGCAACCCCTCGGGATTGGCGCAGATCATCCCCACCGCTCCGGCCTGATAGGCGGCGTGCGCGGCGGCGGGCATCGCCAGCCCATCGGTCAGGACGACCGCGCCGCACACATCCTTCCCCGCGTAGTCCGCCGCCGTGCCGTTGCCGACGGCGATCAGCGGCGCGGTCAATCCCTCCGGCCCCGTGGCGAGCGAGAAGGAGTGCGTGATGCAGTTGAGCGTGCGTTCTTCGGGCGACGTAATCGTGAGCGCCGCCGCACCCGGCAGGCTGACATAGGCATCAATGGCATACTCGCGCACCGCCATCCCGAAGGAGCGGCAGCGATTGGCGATGTAGGCGAATGCCTCCGCTTCCTCCGCGCTCCCGGAAAGGCGCACGCCCCTGGCGATCACCGCATTGTACCGCTTC
Source organism: Thermomicrobiales bacterium (assembly GCA_050999735.1). Classification (GTDB taxonomy): domain Bacteria; phylum Chloroflexota; class Chloroflexia; order Thermomicrobiales; family JALYUS01; genus JALYUS01. The sequence goes on from JBPCPB010000036.1 coordinate 1,202, forward strand.
AGGTTATCGAGCGAGACCTGATTGCGTAGCGCCTGTTCCTGTGCGTCCATACTCATTGCTCCTTCTGCTGAAAAGAATTGAACCGCCGGGAAGAGAAGGGTTGGGCGCAGAGGACTCAGAGAATGCAGAGAGCACAGCGCGAATCTTCTTTTTTCTCTTCTCCGCGCCCTCCGCGCTCGGTGTTTTCCTGGTCTTCTGGCGAGTCACCGGGTCCGTTGCCGGGAGCATAGCCGGATGAGACGGCCTACGCAATGCGCGCGGGGCTAATGGAACGAGGACGTGCCCCGGCCCCGCTCGCTACTGCTGACCGCCGACTGCTGACTGCTCACTCGACAGCAACGTTTGCGCGCGGCGGAGTTCGGCGGCGTAGGGTTCGTTGAGGACGCGACGCAGCGTGCCATCGGGATCGGGTGGGAGATCCCAGAGACCGCTGTTGTGCCAGTGATTCGGGTTCTCCCAATCCATCCGGTCCAGGATCGGGTAGAGGCAGCACCCCTCGACGGGCACGCCGAGCACGCGGGCCGCGACGAGTTCATCGGTCACCATGTGCAGCCACGGGGCGCGCCCGACGCCGAAGTGGCTCTTCTCGCTGAGGAGCAAGGGGCGGCGGTAGCGCTCCCAGACCGCCGCGAGCATCCGGCTGAGCGGCATCCAGCGATCATCGCGCTCGCCCTCCTCCCAATGAAGCCGCCCGCCACCGAACTCCCATTGATTGTCGTAATAGAAGTTCGCGCCGATGATGTCGAGATAGCGTGGGTCTCCACCCAGACTTGATTCTCTGCGCCCTGCCAGCATATCCCATGCTTCCCACTGGCTCGCCCGCTGATCCGCCGCCGCTTGCGCGACATCGGGGCGGCGGCGGGGTGGGACGACATGGATGATCGGGTCCACATGGATGATGCGGGCGCGGCGATCCACCGCCCAGATCGCTTCGATTCCTGCAATGGCGGCGCGCACGAGTTGCCGCTTCACCTCGGCAGCTCGCCCGCGCGCGAAGGGGTGGAAGACGGCGCGATCCCCCACCGACCACGCGAAAAAGGAGATCTCGTTGATCGGCGTGTAGAAGGGGATTGCGTCGCTCTGCTCGCGGATGAAGTGTGCCACCGCGCCGCAATACCCGGCGAAGCGCGTGACAAACTGCGGCGAGAAGAGGTCCACATCGTCGGGGAAACCATAGTGGCAGAGATCCCAGAGCACCTGAATCTCATGCTGCCGTGCCGCCGCAACGAACGGCGCAAGCGACGAGAAATCGTAGCGCCCCGCGCGGTCCACGAGGTGCCAGCGTACGGCGTCACGCGCCGTCTGGATGCCGACCGACCGCAGAAGTGCGTAATCTTCCGCTACCTGCCGGTCATGCTGCACTGCCGCGACGATATCCAGCCGGGTGCCGTGGATGTTGATATGGGTCGCGGATTCATATCCCGCAATCCAGAAGGTGTCAAAAAGCCCTTCCGGTGCGGGCGCGTTTCGCGTTTCGCGTTTGAACAATCGGCGAATCATTGCTGGTTTCTCTCCGTTGTGGGGACGGCGCGCGTAAAGAGGACGACACCGTACTGCTGCTGGTCGGTGATCGTCAAACCCGCCTCCCGGTAGAGCGCATTCGTCTCCGCGACAGTGGGGAAGAGGAGGCCGGAACCGGCGTGCAGAGCACGCTGTATTATGCGCCCCGCCCGCGTCCTGCCCACGAGCAGACTCATGCAGACGAAGCAGCCATCCGGCGCGAGCACGCGCCGCACCTCGGCGAGCGCCTGCGCCTGCTGACCCATCTCGTTGAACGTCCCGCCATTGACAACGCCATCCACGCTGCCGTCCGCGACGGGGATCGCCTGCCCGCGCGCCCGCACGAGATCAATCGTTGCGTATCCCTTTTGCGTCATGAAGTCCCGCGCTCGCTGGAGCATCGGCAGCGCGATGTCGAGGGCGATGACCGTGCCCGTCGCGCTACTCTGACGCAAACGGTGCGCGATATTGCGCGCGTACAGCCCATGCGACGTGCCGACATCCACGAAGAGTCCGCCGCGCTCCGGTCGCAACCAGCGGTTGAGGATGGCGATTTCCCGATCCACCGGAAACGGTTCGCCGGCCAGCAACGAGAGCGACCGTACCCGCCAGACCTGCTCGTAGAAGGCCGTCGTCGGCCAGAGGAAGTTGGAGCGCTGCGCCGCCGAGAGGGCCAGTGATTGCGGCAGCAGGTCGAGGATGCCGCCCGCGATTGGGTAGCAGCCGCCATCTGCCGCGCATGCCGTCCCGGTGATGATTTCGCCCCGCCGCTGACTGCGAATCTCCGTCAGCGAGAGGGGCGACCCATTTGGCGTGTCCGGCGCGCGCAGTAGCGCGAGGGTAGCGGAATGCATGGGGCCTCCAGCGAACAGACAGCAGATAGTAGATAGTAGACGTGATCGGGAATCCGGGAAGCGAGACATGCTACTGTGACGATAACCGATGAACGCTGCTTGTGTCCCCTCTGACTACTGACTACTGGCTACTGGCTACTACCACGCGATGCTCCCCGTCGCGAAGACGTGCTTGTAGGCGGGGGCGGTGGCGGCGAGGGCGGCGAGCGCCTCGGGCGAGACGGATTGGTACCGTTCCGCCGCGTCGAGCATCTTCGGGATGACCGTCACATCCGCCGAGGAGCACAGCGTGTGGATTGGCTGCCCGGCGTTGAAGGCGACGGCGCGGTCAATCGTTTCCTGATCGTCGAACGGCTCGTACCACGGCTTGGTCGGCGGGTGTTCCCGGCCATACCAGGGCGATTTCGCCAGCGTCTTGATGATATGCACGCCGACATCCTCCACTTGGCAGAGGGCGATCAAGGCTTCGTAGTCGCGCCGGTAGTCGGGCAGATTGGTGTATAGGACGAAGTTGAGCGGGAACATCACCGTGTCGAAGGGGAAGCGGCGCAGCCCTTCGGCATGCACCTTCGGCGCGTCGAGGCCGTGGCCGGTGATGCCGATGTACTTCACTAAGCCCTCATCGCGCGCTTCGAGGACGGCTTCGATCGCGCCGCCTGTGCCGAGGCACTGATCGAGTTTCTCCATCGTGCCGACCGAATGGAACTGGAAGAGATCGAACGAGTCCACGCCGAGCCGTTCGAGCGATGCATGGATCGAACGCTTCGCGCCGTCGCGGCTGCGCTCGGTCGTCTTGCAGCCGAGGAAGATCTCGCTTCGTATCTTCGGCATCCACGGCGCGAGGCGCAGTTCGGCGTCGCCATACGTCGGCGCGACATCGAAGTGATTGATGCCATGATCGAGCGCATCCTGAATCGCGACATCCGCCACATCCTGCGTCACCTTGCCAATCGCCGCGCCGCCGAACGCCACGATCGTGCTCATATGCCCCGTCCGGCCCAATCGCCGCTTCTCCATCGTTTCGCTCCTTCCGTTCCATGCCATGTCGCTGCCCGAACGTGCATCGGCGCAACGCGTCTTGCCAGTTTGCATTTACCTTGACGCGACCGATCACCGATGATTATAGTATTCCAGTGTCTGGACATCTGCACAAAATGAGAGAACGGAGGATGACATGGTTGGTTCATCGCGTGAAGTATCATCAGCGGGGCCTTCGTTGTCGGACGTTCGGCTCAACCGGCGAACGTTCCTTCGCACCGCTGCCGCAGTGGGCGCCGCAGGCGTCGTTGGGGCGCTGCTGGATGCCTGCGGTTCGTCATCGAGCACAACGGCGCCCGCAACGAGCGCCGCGCCGGCGACCGCTGCCACAAGTGTACCAGCAGTGGCGACGACTGGCGCGGCGAGCGCGGCGGCGCCGAGTACGGTGGCGAGCAATGCGGCCGCACCGAGCGGCACGGTGACAATCCCGCTCATCAGCAATCCGACGCCGAACCCGATCGTCCTCCCCGGTGGGCTTTCCTCGATCCTCCTCAATAAGAACCTCTTCGGGCAACTCGTGCGCCCCGACGCGAATGGCGGCACTCCGGTACCAGATCTCGCCACCAAGTGGGACATCTCACCGGACGGCAAGGCCTATACATTCTCGCTGCGGCCGGGTGTGAAATGGCATAACGGCGACCCCTTCACCGCCGATGATGTCAAATTCACCTTCGACCTGATGCTGGACCCGAACTCGAACTCGGCCTTCATCAACAACCTCGGCCCGTTCACGAGCGCGGATATCGTTGACCCGATGACCGTCCGGCTTAATCTGTCGTCGCCGTACGCGCCGATGCTCACGATGCTCGCGTACAATGTGATGATGATGCCGAAGAAGGTCCTACAGGGGCAGGACATCAATCAGCCGGTGGACTTCATCAAGAACCCGGTCGGTACCGGCCCCTACAAATGGAAGGAATTCGTCTCCGGCGACCATGTCACCCTCGTCGCGAACCCGGATTACTGGGACGGGCCACCGAAGATCGGCACGGTCGTCTACAAGATTCTCCCGGATCTCAACACGCAGGTCGCGCAACTTCGCGCGGGCCAGGTGGACGTTGTCTTGCTCGAGCCGTCACAGGTTGACGCCTTGCAGAACGTCTCGAACGTCGTCATCAACGCGGCCAACCAGACGAACTACCAGTATCTCTCGATGAATAACAGCAACCCGCTCTTCGCGGACAAAAATGTGCGGCAGGCAATGGCCTACGCGCTCGATCGCGAGACGATGGTCAAATCCGTCCTGCGCGGCAAAGGCACGACGGGGAATGGGCCGATCTCGCCACCGATGGGTTGGGCATACCCGCAGGATCAGCAGCCCTTCCCGTACGACACGAAAAAGGCGCAGGATCTGCTTACCCAAGCGGGGTGGCAACTACAGGGCGGCAAACTGATGAAGGGCGGTCAGCCCTTTAAGTTCGCCATTCTGCTCGACGTGGGCAACCCCACGCGCAAGGACCAGGCGCTCGTCGCCCAGCAGACGTACCAGAAACTGGGAATGGACGTCTCGATTGATTCGCAGGACTTCAACACATGGTACGATCGGACCGGAAAGAGCCAATACGACATGTTCGTCGCGTATTGGATCACGCCACCGGACCCGAACGCGCTCGTCAACGGCTATTCCGCCACCAACTCCGATAAATACAAGAATCCGGCCGTGGACGATCTCTTCGCACAGGGGAGAGTCTCCACCTCGCAGGCTGACCGCAAGACGATCTATGCCAGGATGCAACAGTTGATCTACGACGATCAGCCGGACGTCTTCATGACCTTCCCACCAGAATATCGGGCGTTCAGCAAGCGGCTCCAGGGGTACGCGAACATCGGCATCCGCGATGCACTCTATTACACGTACAAATGGACGCTGAGCGCTTCGTAAATCGCGTGGAGAGGGGAAGTAGAGCGTCACATGAGTAGATACATCGTCAGCCGCCTGATCCAGGCGGCTGTCGTCCTTATTCTTGTCACCGTCATTACATTCTCGCTGATCCATCTCGCGCCGGGCGGCCCTTCAGCGGTTCTGACCGATGCGAAGTTACCGCCCGAGCAGATCGCGCGGCAGCGCGCGAATCTCGGGTTGGACAAGCCTGTCTACGTGCAGTTTCTCAAGTGGGCAAACGGCCTCGTGCATGGCGATTTCGGCATCTCATACACAGACGAGCGGACCGTCCTCAGCGAGATCGGCCAACGGCTGCCGAATACGCTGATCCTGGCGGGGACCGCCTTTCTGCTCGCGCTGATCGTTTCGATCCCCGTCGGCATTTATACCGCGCAGCGGGCGCGATCCATACCGGATCACATCATCAGCGGGATTAGTTTCATCGGCCTGTCAACACCGGTCTTCTGGTTTGGCATCGTCCTGATTATCATTTTCTCCGTCCAGTTGCACTGGTTACCGGCGTCCGGGATGCGGACAATCAATGCCCCCAACTCGCTGCCGGACCTCCTCAAGCATCTCATGATGCCCGCGCTCGTCCTGGCGATGCCAACGACGGCGCAGTTCAGCCGCTTCGTGCGGGCGAGCGTATTGGAGACACTCAACCAGGATTACGTACGAACGGCGAGAGCGAAAGGGCTTGCACCATCCATCGTAACGTATCGCCATGTCCTCCGAAATGCGCTGATGCCGGTGGTGACGATCATTGGATTGACGCTCCCGGTGGTCGTGACCGGCGCGGCGCTTACTGAGACGGTCTTCGGCTGGCCGGGCATGGGTCGGCTCGCCGTGGATGCGGCGTCCACGCGTGACTACCCGGTCATCATGGGCGTCACCGTCCTCGTTGCCGCGGTAGTCATCCTGATGAACCTGCTCACGGACTTGGCGTATATGGCGATTGATCCCCGCGTGAGGCTGCGATGACGACGACAACGACACCGCTCTCCGGCGCGGCGGCGACCGTCGGCACGCACCGCAGTTCCGGGCGGTATTTTCTGCGCCGCATGGTGCAGTATCGCCCCGGCTTCGTCTCGTTCTTCGTCCTCATTCTGCTCTATCTCTCAGCGTTCGTCGGGCCGCTTCTTTACCGGCGCTCGCCGAACGAGATTGATTTGCTGAACCTCCTCGGCCGTCCGACCGCCCAACACCTGCTCGGCACGGACGATAATGGCCGCGATATTCTTGCTCGCCTGCTCGATGGCGGACACGTCTCACTGATTGTCGGCCTGATTGCAGTCGTCATTGCGGACACGGTTGGCGTCCTCTTCGGCGCGTTCGCGGGCTACTTCGGCAAGATCACTGATTCTATCCTCATGCGGATCACGGATGCGCTGCTGGCGATTCCGAGTTTCTTTCTCTTGCTCGTCGTACTCTCGCTCTTCGGGCCGACCCTGACGAAACTGGAGATCGCCATCGGCCTAACGAGCTGGATGGCGATTGCCCGGCTCGTGCGGAGCGAGTTCCTGCGGTACAAGGAGACGGATTTCGTGCAGGCGGCGAAAGCGATGGGCGCGTCCGACGTGCGCGTCATCTTCCGCCATATCCTGCCGCAAGCGGTTTCCCCGGTGATCGTCGCCAGCAGCGTCCTTGTGGGCGGCGCGATCATTTTGGAGTCCGCCTTGAGTTATCTCGGCCTCGGCGTGCAGCCGCCACAGGCGAGTTGGGGGAATATGCTGACCGGCGCGCAGAACTTTGTCTTCACGGAACCGGCGCTCGCTATCTATCCCGGCCTGCTGATCGTCATTACCGTCACTTCCTTCAACTACTTTGGTGAGGGATTGCGCACCGCTTTCAACGTGGCGGAATGATCGCCCAGCGCCCATGCCGGCCCGCGCGAGGCAGAGAGAAGGGGAGATGACATGAGCGATGCGGATACGCGTGAACACAGCCTGCGAGATGCGGTGTCGCTGGTGGATTTGAAGCGGTACAATGCGGTGATCGCCAGGGGCGTGCGCCTTTCCGGGAGCGCGGAGGAAGCGGAGGCATTCGCCTACATCGCCAATCGCTGCCGCTCCTTCGGGATGGCGGTGCGCGAGTATGCGATTGATGCCTATGTCAGCCTGCCGGGTGCGGCCGCCCTCGCGGTCGTCTCGCCCGAAGCGCGTGACATCACCTGCATCACTCACTCGTTCTCGGTAGCGACGGGACCGGACGGTTTTGCGGGGCCGCTCGTCGCTGTCGGCAGGGGGAATGCGGCAGCCGACTACGCCGGGAAAGACGTGCGCGGCGCGATTGTGCTCGTGGACGGCCTGGCAAGCCCCGGCGCCGCGCTGGCGGCTGATCGGGCGGGGGCGGTGGGGATGATCTGCGTCAATCCGGCGGGCCTGCACGAGATGATTATCTCTCCTGTCTGGGGCACACCGACACCGGAGACGGCGCCCTCTCTTCCGAAGATCGCCGCGGTCTCCATCCGCAAGGAGGAAGGTGATGTCCTCAAGGAGCGCCTTGCGCATGGGCCGGTCGCCGTGCGCCTGCGGACGGAAGTCGAGACCGGCTGGCGGCCAATCCCCGCGCTCACCGCCGACATCCCGGGGACGGTCGAGGATCGCTACGTCATGCTCAGTGGGCATGTGGACTCGTGGCATTACGGCGCGATGGACAATGCCAGCGCTGACGCCACGATGCTCGAAGTCGGGCGTATTTTCAGCGAGCACCAGAGCGAATTACGGCGTGGATTGCGGCTCACCTTCTGGTCCGGCCATTCGCACGCGCGATACGGCGCGTCGGCGTGGTACGCGGACACCTTCTTCGCCGACCTGTACGATCGCTGTGTCTGCCATGTCAATGCGGAGTCTACTGGCGGCGTGGGGGCGTCCAACGTCTCGACGCCGGGCAACATGGCAGAGACGTGGCAGATCGCGGCCGGTGTCGTGCGCGATCTGCTCGGAGAGCCGATGACGTACCATCGGCAGGGCCGCAGCCACGATCAATCCTTCACCGGGGTTGGGGTTCCCTCCATCCTCTGCGGCTTCTCAGGCCCCGGTGAGGGCGGGGCGGCCTGGTGGTGGCACACGCCGGACGACACGCTCGACAAGATTGACGACGCGAACCTCGTCCGGGACACGCAGGTCTATCTGCTCACCTGCTGGCGGCTCTGCACCCTGCCCGTCCTGCCCTTCGATTAC
>JBPCPB010000122.1:0-5990 GCA_050999735.1 Thermomicrobiales bacterium
CGCCGGTGCCGCCGCAGGAGAACCAGACGTATGTCCACGGCTCGCCGCTCGCGTGCGTGCCGGTCAGTTGGGTCGCCCAGATATTCGCCGCGCCCTCCGCGATCACCTTGCCGGGTAGCACCGGCGCGAGCGCCCCGAAGACGATGCCCGGCAGGAAGTGGCCGATCACATGCCTGCCCGCCACCGGTGCGGGCGGCAGCGCATTGAGGAGCGAGCCGGGTGGCGCCGTGACCGTCACCGGGCGGAACGAGCCTTCGTTGTTCGGCACGTCGGGGCAGAGCGCGCACTTCAGGGCATACGTCACGTACGCATGGGTGTAATTCAGCACGACATTGATGCCGCGCGGGCTGGCCGGGCTTGATCCCGTCCAATCCACGTGCATCGCGTCGCCCTTTTTCGTGATCGTGACGGCGAGCGTCACCGGTGCGTCGAAGCCGTCGCTCTGCCCGCTGTGGGTATAGACGCCGTCCGGCACGGTGGCAATCGCGTCGCGCATCGCCCGCTCGGAGCGGGTGATGATCTCGTCCGCAAGCGGTTCGATGCTCGTCAGGCCGAACTCCGCCATAAACTCCTTGAGCCGCGCGCCGCCGACATTGTTGCCCGCTACCTGCGCGTGGATGTCGCCAAGCACTTGCTCCGGCTCGCGGACATTGGCGCGGATGATCTTCACCAGTTCCTCGTTCGGCCTGCCCGCGTCGTACCACTTCGTGATCGGGACGAACAGCCCTTCCTCGTACATCGAACGGGCGTCCGCGCTCAAGCCGCGCCCGCCGATGTCAATCGCGTGGCAGGTCGAGCCAAAGTAGGCGATCAACGCCTCATTGTCATCGAAGATCGGCGAGATCACCGTGAAGTCGTGCAGTTGGCCGGAGGTTTTCTGCGGATCGTTCGTAATCCGCGCGTCGCCGGGCCGTAGCGTCTCGGCAGGATAGATGGCGAGGAAGTGATGGATGCACGTCGCCATTGAGTTGATGTGTCCGGGCGTGCCGGTGACGGCCTGCGCGATCATGTAGCCGCGCGGATCGAAAACTCCCGCAGAGAGATCGCCCGACTCGCGGACAACAGTCGTGAAGGAGGTGCGCATCAGCGCCGTCGCCTGCTCGTTAACGACGGCGATCAACCGGTTCCAGAGGACTTCGAGGGTGATCGGATCAATGGCTGGTCGCGCGTCACGCACGGGTGGCCTCTCCCTTCATGGCGACAATCAGGTTCCGGTAAGTGTCCACCGTGACCGTGCCGCCACCGATGATCGTCGTTGACTCGCGCTCCTCGACGACTGCCGGGCCGGGAAAAGCGGCGCCGGGTGCGAGCGCGTAGCGGTCATAGACGGGAACGGGTGCGAACCCACCCTGTTCTGGCAGGTAGATGGTGCGCTCGCCCTTGATCGCCATTGTCGCGTCCGTAGCGCCTGTCGCTTCGGCAGCGAGATTGATCTCCGGTCGCGGCCCACTCACGACGACGCGCCAGTTCAACACTTCGAGCGGCACGCCTTCCGCAATCCGGCCATAGAGCCGCCGATAGACATCCTCGAACGCCGCTTCGAGTGCGGGGAGCATCGCCGCACGCAGATCGCCGTCCGGCAGCGGCACCGGCACTTCGTGTCCCTGGTTGCGGTAGCGCATTTCCGCCGTGCGCCGGTAGGTGATCTGCCCCGACGCGACGCCCGCCGCCGCCAGTGTCGCCGCACCCTCCTTTTCCATCTCACCGAGCAGGGCGTTGACGTGAGCAAAGTCGAGGTCCCGCAGGGGCGAGAAGAACGAGCGCACGTAGTCGAAGGCGAGGGGCGCGACGAGGAAACCGAGCGCGGAAGTGACGCCCGCCCCGAGCGGGACGACGAGTTCCGGCGCATCAAGGATTTTCGCGACGCGCCAGGCATGCCCCGGCCCCGCCCCGCCAAAGGCGAAGAGCGGATAGGCGCGCGGGTCCTTGCCGCGCTCCACGGCGTGGATGCGTGCCGCACCCGCCATATTCTCATTGACCACTTGATGGATGCCCCACGCCGCGTCAATCGTGGAGAGTCCCAGCCGATCACCGAGGCTGGCAATCGCGCGTTCCGCCGCAGCGGTATCGAGATGCATCTTGCCGCCGAGAAAGAATGATGGATCGAGATAGCCGAGGAGCAGGTCGGCGTCGGTCACGGTCGGGGCGGCGCCGCCACGCCCGTAGCAGGCGGGGCCGGGTTGCGCGCCCGCGCTGTCCGGGCCGACTTTGAGGAGGCCGAGGCTGTCCGCACGGGCGATAGACCCGCCGCCCGCGCCGATCTCAATCATCTCGATGACGGGAACGCGCACGGGCAGGCCGCTGCCACGTTTGAAGCGGTAGACGCGCGCGACCTCGAAGTCGGCGGAGACAAGCGGCTCGCCGTTCTCGATAATGCACGCCTTCGCGGTCGTGCCACCCATGTCGAAGGAGAGCAGGTTCGGCCGGCCGGTGAGCGCGCCGTACTGCGCCGCCGCGAGTGCGCCCGCGGCCGGGCCGGATTCGATCAGCCGGATCGGGAAGCGTTGCGCGATCTCAACCGTCGCGGTGCCACCACTCGACAGCATGACGGAGAGCGAAGCGTCGCGCATGCCGAGCGCCCGCAACCGCTCTTCGAGCCGCCGCAGATAGGTCTGAACGAGCGGGCGGACATAGACATTGGCGAGCGTCGTGGAAGTCCGCTCGTACTCGCGAATCTCCGGCACCACTTCGGCGGAGAGCGAGACGACCAATTCGGGTGCGAGCGCCGCCAGCGCATCGCCGAGCGCCCGCTCGTGCGCGGGATTGCGATACGAATGCAGGAGCGAGACGGCGACTGCCTCGACGCCCTGCACGCGCATCTCTTCGATGATCGACGGGAGCGCGGCGGTATCCAGCGGCTCATGCACCGTCCCGTCCGCAAGGATGCGCTCGTCTACCTCGAAGCGCAGGCGACGTGGCGCGAGCGGCGGCGGCATTTCAAGGAAGAGATCGTAGAGATCGTACCGGCCCTCGTGGCGAATCTCGATGGCGTCCCGGAAGCCGCGTGTCGCGATCAGGGCCGTCCGCGCGCCCTTCCGCTCGATCAGCGCATTGGTGACGAGCGTCGTACCGTGAATGACCGTGCCAACCGCTCCCGGCGCTTCATCGGCTTCCGCCAGTGTCTCGCGCATGCCGGTTTCGACTGCTTGCGCCGGGTCGTCCGGGGTGGTGAGCGTTTTGCCGATGCTGAGGGCACCTGTACGCTCGTCGTACAGGATTAAGTCCGTGAAGGTGCCGCCAATATCAACCCCGGCGCGAAGCGGCCGCGCGCTCACCGTGTGCATCGCCACGCGATCTCCCCTCGCTTCACCACGCAACTGTTACGGCCATGTCATACGCCAGATAAATACGGTAGTAGCAGGGAAAAGCGTGACCATTACGATGGGATCGGATAGACCGGTCGCTTCAGGAATCCGACATCCAGCCGCGGCCAGAAGGCGATCCAGGTCTTGCCCATGATTGCGCTACTGTGGATCGGGCCGAAAAAGTGGGAGTCCTCGCTCGCGTTGCGGTTGTCGCCTAAGACAAAGTACTCGTCCGGCTTAAGCGTGTACGGGAGACCATCCGGCGGATAGTTATACGTCGGCGGCGCCGAGATATTCGTCTCATTGAGCGCGACGCCGTTGACCATCACTTTATTATCGCGAATCAGGATCGTATCGCCCGGCAAGCCGATAATCCGCTTGATGAACGGCTTATCGTGCGCGACGGGCGGATTGATGACGACGATATCGCCACGTTTCGGGGGGCGAAAGAGATAGTATTTTGTCCCGCCGATCTCGATGTTGCGGTAGGCGAGGCGGTTTTCCAGCAGATGCTCGCCATTCTGGAGGCTCGGCACCATACTGACGCCGTCCACGACGACCGCCGGCATCACCAGGCGCATGCCGAAAAAGAGCAGCGCCGCGATGATCAGTGTTTCAAGCAGTTCGCGGGCCGCGCTCGCCCGTGGTGGTTGATGAGCCGGCGCCGCATCTGTTGGCGCTCTATTGGCATCGTCCCTGACCTCGATTGCTTCCGAATTCTTTGTTGCCACAGGCATTCCCATCTCATATTCGCACGACCCACACAGCAGGGAGCGTACTACGTGGGTGCGAGGCGGTCAACGGCGTTTGAAAGAACCTAACCCCCGGCCCCTTCCGTTCCTCGGCGTGGGAAGGGGTGACTCATCGCGACATCGAGGCGTTCCCCCGAATGCCGTGACCTTGTGGAGGCTCGCTCCCCTTCCTCGCGGGAAGGGGCCGGGGGTGAGGTTGAGCCCCGCGACTGACACGGGGGAAACGGGTATACTTCGGATGGGCGGCGACGGGACGAACCGCGCCGCGATACGAAAGGAGCCGTTTGTGGCTCAGGTTGCTCTCGATGACGCGCAGACGCCGTTCGTCCTGACCTTCGACGTTGGGACGTCGTCTGTCCGCGCGCTGTTGTACGATGCCCAGGCACGGCCCGTTGACGGGATGACCGCGCAGATTGCCCATGAGATGGCCACAACAGCCGACGGTGGCGTGATCTGCGATGCCGACGCGCTCGTCGAACGCACCGCGACGGTGATTGACGGCGTGCTGTCGGCGGCTGGGGATCATGCCGAGAAGATCGGCGGCGTGGCGTCGGATACCTTCTGGCACAACGTCGTCGGTGTGGATACCGATGGCGCCGCGATCACCCCCCTCTACACCTGGGCCGATACGCGCAGTGAGCGCGCCGCCATCGAACTTCGCCACCGACTCGATGAGCGCGCCGTCCACGAGCGCACCGGCTGTATGCTGCACGCGATGTACCTGCCAGCCAAATTCGTTTGGCTCGCGGAGACCGACGCCGCGCTTTTCGGCCGTGTCGCCTATTGGATGTCGTTCGCGGAGTATTTCCACTTCAAGTGTTTCGGCACGCGTGCCTGCTCACTTTCGATGGCCTCCGGCAGCGGCCTCCTCAACCTGAATGCCTGCCAGTGGGACGAGCAAATGCTCGCGGCGCTGCCGATGCAGGCCGAACAACTGTCGCCGCTGCGCGATGTGGACGAACCACTCTCCGGATTGGGCGACGCCTTCGCGCAGCGGTGGCCGTCGCTCGCGCGCATCCCGTGGTTTCTGTCAGTCGGCGATGGGGCGGCGAGCAATTTGGGCAGCGGCGGGGTAAACGGATCGCGGATCGCCGTCAATGCTGGCACGTCCACTGCAATGCGTCTCGTGTTGGCTGCGGAGACAGTGCGTGTGCCGGATGGTCTCTGGGCGTATCGCGTGGATCGGCGGCACTTCGTCGTCGGCGGCGCGGAGAGCAACGGCGGCAATGTGTGGGCATGGCTGAAGGAGCGGATGCGGCTCGATGATGACGACGCGACCGCGCGGGCGATCGCGGCAGTACCGCCCGACGAGCATGGGCTGACGGTGCTGCCCTTCCTCGCCGGCGAGCGAAGCCCGAACTACAACGCGCGGGCGCGGGGGGCAATCACCGGCCTCCGCCTTGATACGACGGCGCCGGAGATTGCCCGCGCGTTCCTGGAGGCGATCAGTTACCGCTTCGGGCTGATGTACCGGATAATCGCCGCGGATTACCCAGAGGCGCGGGAGATCATCATCAGCGGCTCCGCGCTGCTTAACAACCCAACGTGGATGCGGATGCTCGCCGACGTGTTGGGTATGCCGCTGACCATATCCGACGAAGCGGAGGCGACGAGCCGGGGCGCGGCGCTGATCGCCCTCGAACAATTAGGTGCGATACCGTCATGGGAAGACGTGCCCGTCGCGCTCGGCAAAACGGTGGCACCGAATATGGAGACGCATCGTATCTATCAAGTGGCGATTGCGCGGCAGGAGCAGATGTATCGCCTGCTCGTACCACCACGGACATAAAGGAGATTATGACGTACGCAGTTGGACGCGCGTTTCCTGGTGGTAGCAGGGTTTTCCGCCGGCCCCTCCGGGCGGGGAGAGAAGCGCGAAAAACCCCCCCCCCCACAGATCCTCAACCCCACAGGCCTCTCCCGACGCCGGGGG
>JBPCPB010000363.1:0-9028 GCA_050999735.1 Thermomicrobiales bacterium
GCATGAACCGACTGAAGCAGTGGCGCAGCGTGGCGACGCGGTACGAGAAGCGGGCGACGAACTATCGGGCGATGGTCGTGATCGCCGCCCTCATGCTCTGGCTCGATTCGTCGGACACGCCCTAGTCAACGTAGGAGATTTCTATCATACCGGCGAGCCGTTCCTAACGTCAGAAGCCCTCTTCACGATTCCGCAAGACGGCAACGAGCGTATCCGATTGACAATTAGAAATGAATACCGGAATGCGTTCGCGACAGTATTGAACGGTGCAATCAAGTCATCGGATGTAAGGAGACTGCTCATATTGTGCGAATGGAACGGCGACGTCACATCGGTTAATGAGAGAACGGAGGAAGAGATAGCATTATATCCCGCGCGTATTCTTGGTCCGTTAGATATTGCAGGATTCTGGGGATTACATGACAGAGATCAAATCAGCGAAGGATCAGTCATTATCATCCAAGAATAATGAAGGGAAAGTCTTTCCCATACGGGGTTGATGTGACGGATTTACCCAAAGTGTGATAGCGCGTTCGTGCGGAAGGAGGCAAACGCGGATGCCAATCCCTTGCACGCGGAGCCGTTTTGCGTCATCGTTGGTCGTGTGGCACGCGTGATGCGACAGCGGTGCGGGCGCTGGATGGACGCTGATGCACGGTCGGCAACGCGCCGCCGCTTGGGACATTTTGCGTACGAAACAAGGAGAGGATCATGGCTGGTCGCCGGTCTGCACCGAAGCGCAACGGGTTCTGGCATCTCGGCAACGCGCCACAGCCATTCAGCCCGGTGTCGGTCGCCAAGCACTCGCGGCTGCGCGGCGCGACCGTCGTCAATGGCGTCTGCCCCTACTGCGCGGTGGGCTGCGCGCAACTCGTCTATACGAAGGACGGCCAGTGCATTGACATCGAGGGCGATCCGCGCAGCCCGATCAACGAGGGGACGCTCTGTCCGAAGGGAGCCAATACCTTCCAACTCGTCCAGAATCCCCACCGCGTCACGACGGTCACGTATCGCGCGCCCTACAGCGATCACTGGGAGGAAAAACCGCTCGACTGGGCAATGGATCGTATCGCCCACCTGACGAAAGAGACGCGCGACGCCACGTTCATTGATCGCGATGCGGATGGCGATCTAATCCGCCATACGACGGCGGTCGGGCATCTCGGCGGCGCGACGCTCGATAACGAAGAGAATTACCTGCTCAAGAAACTCTTCAACACGATGGGCATCATTGCGGTCGAGAATCAGGCGCGGATATGACACAGCGCCTCCGTGCCCGGTCTGGGCACATCGTTCGGGCGCGGCGCGGCGACCTCCTTCCAGGAGGACCTACAGTACAGTGATTGCATCCTGATTATGGGTTCCAACATGGCGGAGGCCCATCCCGTCGGCTTCCGGTTCCCGATGAAGGCGCGAGCGAAGGGCGCGCAGATCATCCATGTTGATCCGCACTTCAGCCGCACGTCGGCCTCCGCGACGATGTACGTCCCGATTCGCAGCGGCACGGACATCGTCTTCCTCGGTGGCATCATCAACCAGATTCTGACCCAGGAGCGTTGGTTCAAAGAGTACGTTCTCGCTTACACCAATGCGACGACGATCATCAGCGATGATTATGTGGACGCCGAGGAGGAGTGCAGCGGGATTTTCTCCGGCTACCACGCGGACGACCGCGCCTATAACCTCGATGAGGCGAACTGGCATTACGCCGGGGACGCGGGACCGGAGCGGACGCAGACCGCCGTCCATATCGGCGCGCTTTCCCGCAGTGAGAACTTGGGTGATGTCAAGCGCATGCCCCCCCTGAGCGATCCGACGCTCGCCAATCCGAACTGCGTGCTCAATATCCTGCGTCGTCACTATGCCCGCTACACGCCAGAGGTGGTCGCCGAGCAATGCGGCTGCACCGAGGCGGAATTCCTCAGTGTCGCGGAGCAACTGATGGCGAACTCCGGCCGGGAGCGGACGAGCGCGGTCGTCTACGCGGTCGGCTGGACGCAGCACTCGACCGGCGTGCAGATCATCCGGGCCGCTGGGGTGATGCAGTTGCTGCTGGGGAATATGGGCAGGCCGGGCGGCGGCATCATGGCAATGCGCGGCCATGCCAGCATTCAAGGCTCGACCGACATCCCGACGCTCTATAACCTGCTACCGGGATACATCCCGCAGCCCGCCAAAGCGCGCAATCATAACTCGCTCGACGATTACCTCGCGCAGGAGCGGGTGGAACATGGCGTCTGGTCGGGCTTCCCTGCCTTTACGATCAGCCTGCTCAAAGCGTGGTACGGCGATGCCGCGACTGCCGCGAACGACTGGGGTTTCCACTGGCTGCCACGCGTCACGGCGGATCACTCGCAACTGCCCTACGCGATGGATATGGCCGCCGGTAAGGTGCGCGGCTATTTCCTGATGGGGCAGAATCCCGCCGCCGGTGGCCCCAATGCCGGCCTCAACCGGGTCGCGTTGCGCAGACTCGACTGGCTGGTAGTGCGGGACTTCTTCGCGATCGAGAGCGCGACCATCTGGAAGGATGGGCCGGATCATCCCGACCCGGCGGCCATCGGGACGGAGGTCTTCTTCCTCCCCGCCGCCACCGGCATCGAGAAGCCCGGCACGCTGACGAACACCGAGCGGGTGTTGCAGTGGCACGACCAGGCGATTGACCCACCCGGCGATTGCCGCTCGGAACTCTGGTTCGCCTGGAACCTCGGTCGGCGGCTGAAGCGGCTATACGCGGAGAGCACGCGGGAATACGATCAGGGCATCCGCGCGATGACGTGGGAATACGGGCATGATCGCCCGCCCATCCTGCCCGATGGCCGCGTCAGCCTGACCGCCGACGAACCGGATGCGACGAAGGTGCTCCGGGAGATCAATGGCTACACCGTCGCCGATGGCAAACAGCTGGAGCGTTATCAGCAACTCAAAGACGACGGCAGCACGGCGTCTGGGTGCTGGATCTACTGCGGCGTCTATCCCGAAGAGGGACGAAACCGGGCGGCGGAGCGGACGGGCGATCTGGATCAGCATGTGCATCCGCACTGGGGATGGGCATGGCCGGGGAACCGTCGGCTCCTCTACAACCGTGCGAGCGCCGACCCGGACGGCAACCCGTGGAGCGAGCGCAAAAAATACGTCTGGTGGGACACGGAAGAGCAACGCTGGACCGGCCTCGATTTGCCGGACTTCGAGGAAACCAAGCCGCCGGACTATCGCCCCGCGCCCGATGCGACGGGCATGGACGCGATTGCCGGCAATTCGCCGTTTATCCTCAAGCCGGACGGGAAGGGGTGGCTCTTCGCCCCCGGTGGCGTCAAAGATGGGCCGCTACCAACGCACTACGAGCCGGTCGAGACGCCGGTGCGCAATGCGCTCTATACCCAGCAGATCAACCCGACCGTCCTCCTCGATGCCGATCCGCTCAACCCGCTCGCCGCCGCGCAGGACCCCGCGTACCCGATTGTCGCGACGACCTATCGCCTCACGGAGCATTATCTGAGCGGGCCGATGAGCCGCTTCGACAGCTGGCTCAATGAGCTACAACCGGAGATGTTCGTCGAGATGAGCGTGGAACTGGCGGCGGAACACGACATCGCGCACGGGGATTGGGTCGTCGTCACCAGCAAACGCGGCGCGATCGAAGCGCGCGCGATGGTCACGCCGCGCGTCCGCAGCCTGCGGATTCAGGGGCAGACGATCCACCAACTCGGCATTCCGATCCATTTCGGTTGGGCCGGGGAAGTCGCTGGGAGCCAGGCGAACGATCTCACCTCGATTGTCAGCGACGCGAACGTCAGCATGCACGAAGGGAAGGCCTTTACGTGCCAGGTGCGGAAGGGACGGCTCGCCAGCCCATCAGACGTGCCATCGAAGCCGGTTGCGCCGCGACCGCAGCCCGCGCCAATGGCGGACACGACGCATCAAGCGCAGCCGGAAGGGAGAACCGCATGACGAGCGCCGTAGCCGAGGACGTGCAGACATTGTTCCCAGAATTCCGCCTCACCTATGAAGTAGGCGATGGTAATGTACCAGCGGGGCTGCGCGAGGGGATGATGATCGCCCTGCCACCGCCCACCGTCGAGCCGATGGGCTTCTTCACGGATACGACCGTCTGCATCGGCTGTAAGGCATGCGAGGTCGCGTGCAAGCAGTGGAATGCCCTGCCTGCCGATGGGATGGCATGGAGCGGGCAGAGTTACGACAACACGCTGCACCTCTCCGCAACCACCTGGCGCCACGTCAGTTTCGCCGAGGAGGAAAAGCCGGATGGCGGGGTGAAATGGCTCCTCAACAGCGATGTCTGCAAGCACTGCACCGCCGCGCCCTGCCAGGACGCCTGCCCCACCGGCGCGCTGATCTACAATGAGTTCGGCAACGTCTATCTTCAGCAGGATGTCTGCAACGGCTGCGGCTACTGCGTCGTTGCCTGCCCGTTCGGCGTGCTCGGGCGGAGTGAGGATGACGGGCTGGCGCACAAATGCACGCTCTGTTATGACCGGCAAAAAGACGGGCTGGAACCGGCCTGCGCCAAATCATGCCCCACTGACGCCATCGTCTTCGGCCCGGTTGCGGCGTTGCGGGAGCGTGCGCGGCAGCGCGTCACGGACCTGCACGCGCAGGGTGAAAACGCGGCCTATCTCTACGGCGCCGAGGATGCCGGCGAGTATAAGCGGCTGAACGCCTTCTTCATGCTCACCGATGAACCCGCGGCCTATAATCTGCCGGAAGCGCCCCGGCGTCCGCGGGCGCATATGATGACGCGCTATCTGTGGAGCGCGGTCGTTGGCATCGGTCTCAGCGCGGTCGGCGCGGTGGCGGTCGCCAAAGGGGGGCGATAAGTGGCGCGACGCGCGCGAGATGGGCAATCGCGCTCCGCGCGCCGCCGGAAAAGCGCGGCGCACGCGCACGCCCGCGACGCCTACCAGGATGTACCGATCCTGCAAACGCCAACCTGGGAGAACGAGATTGCCGCATACTTCTTTCTCGGCGGCATCTCGTCTGGTGCGTTTGTTCTCGGGGCGCTCGCCGATCTGGCGGGCGGGGAGGAGCGGCGCGGACTGGCGCGTGCGGCGTACCTCGTCTCGTTGCTCACGTTGCTTCCTTGCCCCGCGCTCCTGATTGATGACCTTGGCAAACCAGCGCGTTTCCATCACATGCTACGCATCTTCAAGCCGTCGTCGCCGATGAATCTTGGGTCGTGGACGCTGACCGGCCACGGTCTCTTCGCGGCGCTGCGCGCGGCTCGGTCGCTGGCGGACGCGGGCAGAGTGCCGCTCATTGGACGCCCCGTTCGTGCGCTGCCCGTGCAGGCGCTGGCCGCCGGTGGCCTTCCCACCGCGCTGACACTGGGGGGGTATACCGGCGTGCTGCTCGGCACGACGAGCATACCAGTCTGGTCCACAAGCCCCGTGCTCGGCGCCTTGTTTATGGCGAGCGCCTTGAGTACGGGCGCCGCCGCGACCGCCATCGCTTCCACGCTGATGGGCAACGATCAGCCTGGAGATGACGCGATGCTCGCCCCGCTGCATCTCGCGCTCGGCTGCACGGAACTGGCGCTGCTCGGTGGCTATCTCGCGACGAGCGGTCAGGCCGCGAAACTGCTGCTGCGGGGGCGTGAGGGGTTGCTCCTGCTCGGCGCGGTCGCCGCATCGGTAACGGCGCTCGCGTCGGATGTTGTGGGGATGCGATCGCCCGCGCAGCGCCATCGGTGCAGTGTGCTGGCCGCGACGGCGGTCCTCGTCGGCGGTGCGTGCCTGCGCTGGGCGGTCGTGCGCGCTGGTCACGTCTCGGCTGCCGACCGGGCGGGAACGCTCGCCGCGACGCGACCATCGCGCGAGGCGCCGGGGTGGAGGCCGGACGATCACGCATAGGATCGAGAATGCATCTTGCCTATTCTGGCATGCGTGATGCGATGCCGAATCGCGTGTGGGGTAGTATAATCGAGTGACAACGATAGTGGCCCATGCAGTGCTGATAACCGAGAAATGCATAGGCGCCAGGCTACACTCCCCGGTGGTCCGGCGATAAGGGGATGCGATGCCAGTTAGTACGCCCTTTCGCCCGATTTCCCCGCAAGAACTGGACATCTCGAACCTCTTCATCGGTATCCTGATCGTCGGCGCGGCGGTCTTCGCGCTCGTCACCGGGCTGGTCCTCTATATTATGGTTCGCTATCGTCATCGAGGCGGTACGGAGGAGCCGTATCAGGAATTCGGCCGGCCCCGGCTGGAGATCGCCTGGACGATTGCCCCCGCCGTACTGCTGGTCGTCATCCTCGGCTTCACGATCAAAACGATGGCCGCCGTCAGCCCCGGCCCTGGCGATCACCCGCCGGATCTGATCGTCACCGGCTACCAGTGGTGGTGGGGCATCCAGTACCCCGCTTCCGGTATCGTGACGGCGAATGAGGTGCATCTGCCCGTCGGCAGGCGGATGCTGCTGCAACTCGAGGGCGGCGACGTAATCCACGATTTCTGGGTGCCGCAACTCGGCCGCAAGATGGATATGATCCCCGGCCACACGAACTGGCTCTGGGTTGAGCCGACGCAGACCGGTACCTTTCTCGGCGCGTGCGCGGAGTATTGCGGCGTGGAGCACGCCTGGATGCGCATCCGCGTCATCGTCCAGCCGCAGGCGGAATTCGACGCGTGGGAACGACAGCAGGCACAGGCAGCGGTGACGCCGAATGGCAGTGACGCGGCGCAAGGGGCGATGCTCTTCCAGCAAATGACCTGCGCCAGTTGCCACGCGGTTACCGAGACGGCCGGAAGTGTACAGGTCGGCCCGAACCTGACGCACTTCGGGAGTCGCGACACGATTGCCGCCGGTGTGCTGGACAATACGCCGGAGAATCTTACCAAATGGCTTGAGAATCCCTTTGCCGTCAAACCGGGCAATCACATGCCGAACCTGCAACTGACCGACACCCAAATCCGCGACCTCGTCGCCTACCTGGAGGCGCAGAAATGATCGGAAACCGCTTGAACCACGAAGGCACAGAGAGCACAGAGGACACAGAGGACACAGAGAGAAAAAGGAGGAAAACAGAATCTTCGCTCGGTGTTCTCTGTGCTCTCTGTGTCCCCTGTGGTAAATCACTCTTTGTCTGAAAGGTAGCAACCGTGGCGAATGCTGCACTTGTGCCGGAACTCGATCAGCCGCTGCCGAAGGTCGAATCCGATGAAGGCTTGCTCAGTTGGGTTGCCTCGGTGGACCACAAGCAGATCGGCATCATGTACCTGATCGCGACGCTCTTTTTCTTCGTGGTCGGCGGGTTCGAAGCGGAGTTGATGCGCATTCAACTGGCGAAGCCGGAGAACGGCTTCCTCTCACCGGCGGCATACAACCAGATCTTCACGATGCACGGCACGACGATGGTCTTCCTCGTCGTCATGCCGATGCTGATCGGCTTCGGTAACTACCTCGTGCCATTGATGATCGGCGCGCGGGACATGGCCTTCCCGCGGATGAACGCCCTCAGTTTCTGGCTGCTGATCTTCGGTGGCCTGCTCCTCTACTACTCGTTCATCGGCGGCGGTGCGCCGGATGCCGGGTGGTTCAGTTACGCGCCACTGAGCGAGCGCGCCTTCTCGTTCACGAGTGGCCTCGATTACTGGGCGCTTGGCCTGCTGACGACGGGCATCGGCACGGTACTCGCCGGTCTCAATCTCATCGTCACGATCCTCACGCAGCGCGCGCCGGGAATGAGCATCAAGCGGCTGCCGCTCTTCGTCTGGATGACGCTCGTCAACTCCGTTCTGATTATCTTTGCTCTGCCGATCCTCAATGCCTCGCTCGTCATGCTGCTGGCGGACCGGCAACTGGACGCGCACTTCTTCACGCCCGCCTCGGGCGGCTCGGCCATCCTCTGGCAGCACTACTTCTGGGGCTTCGGCCACCCGGAGGTCTACATCATGGTGCTGCCCGCCTTCGGCATCATCAGTGAGGTGATTCCTGTCTTCTCGCGTAAGCCGATCTACGGCTACGGCTTCGTCGCGGGCAGTACGCTCGGCATCGCCTTCCTCAGTTTTGCCGTCTGGGCGCATCATATGTTTGCCGTTGGCCTTGGCCGGGGGGCGGACATCATCTTTTCCGCGAGCAGCATGCTGATCGCCGTGCCGACCGGCATCAAAATCTTCAACTGGGTAGCGACGATGTGGGGTGGCGCGATCCGCTTCACGACGTCAATGTGCTTCGCGATGGCCTTCCTCGTCCTCTTCACGATCGGCGGTATCAGCGGCGTCTCCTTCGCCGTCGTCCCGACCGACTGGCAGACGACGGACACGTACTTCGTCGTCGCGCACATGCACTACGTTCTCTTTGGCGGCACGCTGTTCGCCATCTTTGCGGGCATCTACTACTGGTTCCCGAAGGCGACCGGGAAGATGCTCTCCGAGAAATCAGGGAAGTGGGTCTTCGGGCTGATGTTCATCGGCTTTAATCTCACCTTCGGCGTACAGCATATTCTCGGCGTCCTCGGCATGCCGCGCCGGGTCTTCACCTATCCCAACCTGCCGTGGTGGGGCGCGCTGAACCTCGTCTCGACGATCGGCGCGCTCACCATCGCGCTATCGGTGATCGTCTTTTTCTGGGATGTGATCGCCAGCCTGCATCACGGTGCGGTCGCGGGCGATAACCCGTGGCAGGCCTGGACGCTCGAATGGGCGACGACCTCGCCGCCGCCGATCCATAACTTCGACCGCTTGCCGCCGATCCGCAACCGTCGCCCGTTGTGGGATGTCGCGCACCCGGAAAATCCGGATTGGAAGCGCGCGAAGGATCAGAAAGGCGCGGCGGACACCGAGGAAATCCATATAGACAAAAATCTCCAGGGCACGGCGCTCTTTCTCGCCTCGGAGGCGGTCTTCTTCGTCCTCCTGATCCTCGCCTTTGTTTACTAGTAGAAGGACTTCTTTAATGCCGCGAGCGGCAACCCGCCGAATGCGGGGCGGGTGCTCGATCCGGTCAAGACGGGCATCTATACGGTCTGCCTCCTCGCCAGCAGCCTCACCATCTGGTGGGCGGGGCA